>CAOMFZ010000130.1 GCA_948482415.1 uncultured Mailhella sp. | reverse complement strand
TTGAATTTGATGATGTCACCATTCCGCATCGTCCTGCCAATCCTTTTTTCATTACAGACACCACTTTTCGAGACGGTCAGCAAGCCCGTCCGCCGTATACGGTCAAGCAAATTGCCCGCATGTATGATCTGCTGCATAAGTTAGGAGGAAAAAGCGGACTTATTCAGGCTTCTGAATTTTTTATGTATTCTCAAAAAGACAGGAAAGCCATTGAAACATGCCGTGCCCGCGGTTACCGCTTTCCCCGCATTACCGGCTGGATACGCGCTAATATTGACGATTTAAAAATAGCCCGTGATATGGAATTTGACGAAGTGGGCATGCTCACCAGTGTTTCTGATTATCATTTATATTTAAAACTCGGCAAAAATCGCCAAACTGCCATGAATGATTATCTCAAACTTGTGGAGCAGGCACTTTCCTGGGGTATTGTTCCCCGCTGTCACTTTGAAGATATCACCCGTGCGGATATTTACGGCTTTTGCCTGCCCTTTGCAGGCAAACTCATGGAATTGTCCAAACAGGCGTCCATGCCTGTAAAAATTCGTTTATGTGACACCATGGGCTTTGGCGTTCCGTACAGCGGAGCGGCTCTGCCCCGTTCTGTACAGCGCATAGTCCGTGCTTTTACAAACGAAGCGGGCGTCCCCGGAGAATGGCTTGAATGGCATGGGCATAATGACTTCCACAAAGTACTTGTGAACAGTGTCACTGCCTGGCTCTATGGCTGCGGTGCTGTCAACGGTGCTTTGCTTGGTTTTGGCGAACGCACAGGCAATACGCCAATTGAAGCCCTTGTCATTGAATATATTTCCCTGACAGGCAAAGATGAAGCTGCCGACACCACGGTTATTTCTGAAATTGCAGAATTTTTTGAAAGCGAACTGGGGTATAAAATTCCGCCTAACTATCCGTTTGTGGGCGCTGAATTTAACGCCACAGCTGCCGGTGTGCATATAGACGGCTTAGCCAAAAATGAAGAAATCTATAATATTTTTGATACCAAAGCCATTTTGGGCAAGCCCGTGCCTATTATTATTACGGATAAAGCAGGGCGGGCAGGCGTTGCCTATTGGATTAATCACCATTTCAAACTGGAAGGCGACAGCAAAATCAATAAACAGCACCCTGCTATTGGCAAAATCTATGCTGATATTATGAAAGCCTATGAAGAAGGACGAAATACATCGTTTTCAACACAGGAAATGCTGGTGCTTGCAAAACGCTATTTCCCGGAACTCTTTGTCACCGAACTGCAAAAAATCAAGCGTCTTGCCGGCAGACTGGCAGCGCATCTTGTCACCAAACTTGCAGGAGTTTGTGTGGCTGAAAGCGGCAATGAAGAAACAATCAACGCCATGAAGCTTTTTGTAAAGCAATATCCTTTTATCCAATTCCTGACCCTCAATAATATAAAAGGAGAGTTACTGGAAGCTGTTATCACTGACCCCAGCTATCAGGAAAAATACGGCAACCTGCCTAAAAAAGGCTATGACTACTCTGACCGCGAATGGTTCAAAGCCCCTGTCAGCACAGGAAAACTGCATATCAGCGACCTGTATCAATCCCAATACACGGGCAAACTGATTATTACGGTTGCCATGGCTGTCACCAATGACAATGACGACATTACCGGCGTTGTTTCTGCTGATATTCAGCTGGAGGAAATTTTAATCCGCGAAGCAGAACTGGAAGCCGCGGAACAAGCTGAAAATATTGAAGAATAGTGAGTTTCCCCATGAAAAAACTTTTTATTATTACGCTGTTATCCTTTTTTCTCCTGCCCGGTCACGTTTTGGCTGTATCAAGTAACGCCCCTGTTTTAGATAAAGAAGCATTTAAAAACATGCTCAAAGAAGTATTAAAAGAAAATCCGGAAATTCTTTTTGACGTAATGAAAGAAAATGACAGCGCGTTTATAAAAGCCATTACCACAGCCTCTGAAACTTCCCGTACCAATGAAATGGAAGCCAAGTGGAGCAAAGATATCAAGGAGCCAAAAACCTTTACCGGCGCAAACCGCCCTTATCTTGGCGATAAAAACGCTCCCCACACCTTGTATATTTTCTCTGATTTTCTTTGTACCTATTGCCAAAAAACAGCCGGCACAGTGGAAGCATTTATCAATCAGCACAAAGATGTAAAACTGGTTTTCAAAGCCTATCCCAAATCAGATCAAGGCAAAATCGCTCTGCGCTGGTTCTATTTGATGAGCCAAAAGGATATGAAAAAAGCATGGCAGCTCCACGACACGATTTTTGCGCACCAGCAGGCATACGCCAATAATCCGCTGGAAGTACTGAAGGAAATCGTCCGTCAGCAGGGATTAAATCCCGAACAAATTGCCGGCGAGGCAGAACAGAAACAAGCCGAACTTGACGCTCTGATAAACGAGGATATCAAAGAAGCTGAAAAATATCAGGTAGCCGGCACTCCATACTTATTTATCAACAATCTTGTGCTTGTCGGCACACAAGATTTAACCACTTTAGAAAGTGCATTGAAATTTTCTGTAAAATAGTATGAAACCCTGCAGCATTATCACCATAGGAAATTTTGACGGTGTCCATGTTGGACACACACATATTATTAATCATTTAGCAAAGTTTGCCTCATCCTATGCCTACAGAAAAGAATTTTTTGCAGAAAATAAAGAACTGGCACCGCAATACCATTTAGATTTGCAGATAAATCCTGCATCCTGCCTGCTCACCTTTACCCCTCACCCTGCAAGTGTGCTCGGCAATAAATTTTATATTCCGCTCATGACCCATGAAAAACGTTTGCAGACACTGAAAAGTTTCCCTCTGCACAATGTTGAAACACTGCCTTTTACCAAGGAATTTTCCCGAAAATCCAGTGCAGAATTTTGCGAATTTTTAGTCAAAGAATATAATGTCGCCATGCTTTTTATCGGACATGATTTCAAAATCGGTCATGACCGGGCAGGCAAAGAAGAACTCACCGAGCACGGGAAAAAATATGGTTTTGCTGTCTATGCCCATGAGCCGGTTCGCCTTGAAAGCGGTGAAATTATCAGCTCCACCCAAATCCGCGAAGCCCTTTTAGCCGGCAATATCCGCAAAGCAAATGCCATGCTTGGCTATGCATATACCCTTTCCGGCACCGTGGAACATGGCTTCAACCGCGGCGGAAAACTTTTGGGTTTTCCCACGGCAAATCTTTTGGAAGAAACACTCATTGTGCCCAAAAACGGGGTTTATGCCACAAAAGTAAAAATTTTCGATTCTCGTTTTACAAAAAATAAACAGCCCGAAATTTTCTGCGGTATGACCAATATTGGCTTCAATCCTACCTTTAACAATAATGCGCGCAGTATTGAAACCTTTATTTTTGATTTTAACGAGGATATTTACGATACAGAAATTGAAATTTCTTTCCACCATTTACTGCGGGAAGAAAAGAAATTCAATTCGTTACAGGAATTAATCGCCCAGCTTACAGAAGACAAGCACAATGCCCAAAAACTTTTAACAGGAAATTAATTATGAGTGATATTACCCGTTTTGGTGTTTCTATTGAATCAAACCTTGTGGAAGCTTTTGACGCTTTGAGCAAAAAAAAAGGTTTTGCCAACCGTTCTGACGCCCTGCGCCAATGCATGCGCAATGCGCTGCAGGAAGAAGCCAATGCCGACCCCAATACCAATGTCAGCGGTGTACTGACCATTATTTATGACCACCACAACAGCGATTTATCCAAAAAACTCACCAGCATGCAGCATGCTGTGCATGACGTTGTCATGTCCAATCTGCATGTCCATTTAGATTTGCACCACTGCCTCGAAGTTATGATTTTAAAAGGAAGAAATCATGTTGTACAGGAGCTTGCTGACAAACTTGCCAGCACCAAAGGCATTTTAAAATCCAATCTTGCCATTGCAAGCATTGATACCCTTGCCCATACCTGCCATACCCACGGTGATGATAAACATTGTCATGACGGCCATGACCATGCTCGTGAACACAAACATATCCATGATTAATATACATTAAGGTTTTTTATGCATAATTCCTGCCCCCATTTAGAAGATGTCCAAAGTACAAAGGCAAAGCACCCTTTAGCCATTGATAAAGTTGGTATAAAAGAATTTCACATTCCCCTTGTGGTTCGTGACCTCGCCCATGAAAAACAGCATACCATTGCCAAGGTGGATATGAGTGTGGATTTGCCGGCAGATTTCAAAGGCACACACATGAGCCGCTTTATTGAGGCATTGGAAGAATGGCGCGAAAATGCAGAAGAAAAACTGGATTATGGCTCTTTAAAATCACTTTTGGAACAAGTCCGCAGCAAACTTAATGCACAAAAAGCCTTTATCAGTTTCAATTTTCCGTATTTCATCACTAAAAATGCACCTGTCAGCAAAGCAAAAGCTCCTGTTTCCTATCAGTGCTGTTTTACAGGCGAATGGGATAAAACATGGGAACGCCCCATTTTCCGCATAGAAATTGAAGTGCCTGTGACAACGGTTTGCCCCTGTTCCAAAGCAATCAGCGAGTACGGAGCCCATGGACAGCGCACCTATATCAAAATGCAGCTCAAACTTTCCAAATTTTCCTGGATTGAGGAATTTATCCACATCGCCGAAAAAGCCGGTTCTGCTCCTATTTACGCCATTTTAAAACGTCCTGACGAAAAATTTGTCACCGAACAAGCTTATGAAAATGCATATTTTGTGGAAGATGTCGTGCGCAATGTTGCCTATCATTTGGAACAGCATGAACATGTGGCATGGTATAAGGTCACCGTAGAAAGCCATGAATCCATTCATGGGCACAATGCCTTTGCTGTGATTGAAAAGAAATAAGGCTCTCTTTCTGCACAACCCCTATATGCAAAACCGTTATGTGTCCATAACGGTTTTTATTTTATGCTGACAGTATTAGATAGAAATTTGCGATAATTTAATCTTTTATTTTTTTATCATATTGTTTATAATAAAAAAGTGAATACTTAAAAGTAGTTCAAAAGAAAAAAGGATAAGCAATGATAAAAGCTTTTCGTGCGCTAAAATATAGAAATTTCAGGCTGTTTTTTCCCGGTCTTATTGTTTCGCAAGTAGGCATTTGGATGCAAAGTGTTGCTGTTGCCTGGCTTGTTTATGATCTTACCAAGTCCCCGTTTGCCATGGGCTCAATCATGTGTGTCAATGCCATTCCTCTTTTGTGTATAACACCCTTTGGAGGTGTTATTGTTGATAAATTCAACAGGCATAAACTTTTATTTGCCATACAGATTTTATTTGCCCTGCAGGCTTTACTTATGACAATTGCGTCCTATGGCGGTTTTATTCAAATATGGATAATTGTTTGTTTGAATTTGTTTTTAAATATTGTTGCTTCTATTGATGCACCGCTTCGGCAATCAACATTTATCTGTCTTGTAGATGATGTGAAAGATTTAGGCAATGCAATATCATTAAATTCCTGTTGTTTTAATCTGGCAAGACTTATAGGACCGGCGCTTGCAGGGCTTATTATTGCAAATATTGATGTAAGAGCCTGTTTTTTAATAAATTTTCTTTGCCTTATGCCGTCAGTTTTTCTTGTAAAAATGATGCGTATTAATGATATAAAAAGTGAAAAAATCAAAAATGCTACAATAATCGAAGGACTAAAAGAAGGGTTAAGCTACATTTCCAAACATCAGCAAATAAAACTTTTATTGCAGTTTGTGGCAGTCTATAGTTTTCTTGTTTTGACGTATTCTGTTTTAATCCCCATGTATTGCAAAGATGTGTTAAATTCTGA
>CAOMFZ010000129.1 GCA_948482415.1 uncultured Mailhella sp. | reverse complement strand
GAACTTTTACAGCCACCGAAATGGCGGCGAAGCCGTTTCTGTTACGCCGAGTTTATGAGGCTTGCGGCAGCTGTTAACGAGCTTGCGAGTTTTACAGATAGCGACAGCAGAGATACAGAACTGGACAGCAGAGCTAAAGTTTTTCCCCTGCAAAATTCTCAAGATTTACCGGAATTGCTCCAGTCATAAAAAAGTCACTCTTTTGAGTGACTTTTTTATGACCAATACTTACAGCTTATTTTTTCTTTTGAGAATAATGCAAGCCCATTGACTTAGATAAATCTTCATAAAACTTAAATTCATCCTGCAGGAACTTATCAGCATCTTCTGGAGATAACCATGAAATAATTTCATAATTTTCTTTTGCTGACTGCAAAGTTTTTGGATTTTCTAAAGCAGCTTTGCTTGCTTTTGCTAAAATATCAACAATTTCCTGCGGAGTATCTTTATTTACAACCAGAACTCTCCAGCTCGTTTGGCTGAAATTATAGCCCTTTTCTTTCAAAGTTGGAACATCCGGAAGCATTTCAAGGCGTTCTTCTGCAAAGGTTGCAAGCGGAATAAAATCACCGCGTTTAATATAGCGCATAATATCGGGAGTATGGCTGATCAGTGCGTCGGTTTCACCGATCAAACAATCAATGGTACCTCTAATCGGACCGTCAGGCTGTTCCACAAGCTTTACATCTAATTTTGCAATATCTTTGATAAAATGAGTCATGCCAATATGCAGAGAGCTGGGAAAATTAGTCAGGCCAATACTTGTTTTATTTGGATTTGCTTTTGCATAGGCAATAAATTCATCAAATGTTTTATAAGGAGCATCTTTTCTTGCCACAAAAATAATAGGCAGTAATGTGGCGCGTCCAATAGCCTTGAAATCCTCTGGTCTATATGCCGGACGAATCATATTTGGCATTAAAACCATGGGACCCATTGCCGCAAAGAAAACAGTATAACCGTCCGGCTGACCTTTAAGCACTGCTTGTGCGGCTTTTCCTCTCATACCATATTCAAATTTTACAGGAACATTTAAAATTTTGGACAGTTCTTCATTATACACTTCACTCAACACATCATACGGTGTTGGTTCAAAAGGGTGATACACAGTAATTGCTTGCTGAGGGAATTTTTCTGCTGCATAGGCATTTGGCAGACATACCAGCATACAAACAAAGATTATTGTGCTAACAATAGAAAAATATTTTTTCATACTCTTCTCCACTTGCAACTACAGCCACCTTGTCAAAGAATGAAGCAGAACAATTTGCGGATTGAAAAAGACATAGCTTTCGCAGACTGGCTCATCATCAACAGTATAATGTTTTTGATGCCACATAATCACAGGATTTGCCTCAATCCTAAATGCCTCAGCAACTTCAGCAGGGGCAAGCATAGGAATAAAAGCCTGAATAGTATGCGAAAGCGTTTTCCCTGTCACTGCATTAACCATATCCTTAAAATTCAAACAATTATCCCAAACAGGCAAATTGTCATAATAAGAAAAATAATTATAGGTTATGATTGCTATGCCATCCTTTACAATATGCTTTGTAAGCTGTTCCAAGACCGGCTGTGAGTTAATTGTTGAATTAATATAAAAACTTCTTAAATTATTCCTGTCTGTTATCACCTGCAACGGCGCACGTTTTGTTGAAACAGTATACCCCGCTTGCTCCAAAATCTGCGGTAAAATTATTTCTAAATCAAAACGCATTACAGCATGAACAGCGCTATAATTTATAAAAGTTCCTTTCCCATGCCTTTTTGAAATAAAACCTTCACGGTGTAAAATAGCCAAAGCTTCCCGAATTGTCGCTCTGCTTACGTTATAGTACACACAAAGCTCATCTTCAGAAGGAAGCTTTCCATCATCATAGCTATTTTCCTTTGCCTTTTGCAAAATATCGCTGCGAATTGCTGCGGACAAAGGCTGCTGTTTATTTATAAGTTGTCTGACGTCTGACATGTAATAATTTTTACCTTTATTTTGAAATCTTGTCAATAGGCTGTCCACCACCATTAATCTCTTTAATAAGAAAAACTGTAAGCCCTTATCTTTTCATTGACAAAAATTTTAAGCTTTGCTTAAATACAAAGCATGAAAAAATATTTAGTTATCCAATTAGCCCGCTTTGGCGATATTATCCAAAGCAAACGACTGATCTCTGCCCTCATGCAGGACGGTGAAGTCACGCTTTTAACGGATAACAGCCTTTGTTCCCTTGCAAAACTTATTTATCCCACTGTCAACTGTATGGGAATTGCAGCAAGCGGCAGTACAAGCCAACGCGTCTTTGAAGAAAACAGCAAAGTTTTTCAGGCTCTGAGCCAGGAACAATTTGATGAAATTTACCCGCTCAATCACTCCAACCTCTGCCAGGCCATAAGCATGCTTTTTGAGCCGGAACGGCTTATGGGTTATTCCCGCCACCATGGCTATGCCCGCCATTCAAATTGGGTGCGCATGGCATTCCGCTGGCTTGGAAACAGAAAAAAAACGCCGATTAATCTTGTGGATTTTTGGGGCATGCTCGCCAAAAATCCTTATCCTGCCCATTTAGTCAATCCAAAAGCACAGGGCAAAGGACATGGAATTGGAATTGTGCTTTCAGGGCAAAATGCACGGCGTTCTCTGCCTGCCGAATATTATGCAAAAATAATTCCCATTGTTTTTCAGCGCTTACAAAATAATAATACCTTGCAGGATAACAAAATTTATCTTTTGGGAACGCAAAAAGAGCAAAAATTTGCCGAAGCATTATTAGTATATCTTCCTAAGCGGCTGCACCCGTTTACAGAAAACCTTGCGGGCAAAACTTCTTTTCAGGATTTACAGGAAATTCTGGCAAATCTGGAACTGCTCCTTTCTCCTGATACGGGCACTGCCCATTTTGCAAGCCACCTTGGCACACCGGTGGAAGGTTTTTATCTTTCTTCTGCCAATGTTTTTGAAACCGGTCCCTACGGTGAAGGGCATACAATCTGGCAGGCGTATCTTTCCTGCACTCCCTGCGGAGAATTTGAAACATGCCGCTCTCTCAGCAACAAAGAACCAAACTGCCTTTTAGCCTATAAAGACCCTCATTTTCTCTATCATCTTCTGCATATGAAATTTGACGAACAAAGCCTTATCAATAAGCCTTTGCAAAATATTATTCCGTATTTTTCCTCTTTTGCAGAGAAAGGGCAGACAAGCAATTTTTTAAACTGGCAAAGCCCCCTGCATTTACCCCATGACCTGCAAAGACAAAAAGATAAAAATATTCTGGAAAATTACTGTTTAGCAACAAAGAATTTACAAACGGACAGAAATTTGCACAATATTGAAGATAATGCTATTTATGCAGAAACAGACTGGATATTTCCGCAACGCAAACCATAGCACCATAAAGGATTATTATGTTTGACAGACCGCTGAAAATTTTATTAGTTCTTCCTCTTTATGGCGGTTCTTTGCCCATTGGCTATTATTGTGCCGATGCCTTGAAAGAATTAGGGCATCATGTTGAAATTTTTAAAGCACCTGAATTTTTGCAGGCTCATACTGCCCTGCGTTCTCTCAATATTGGACAAGACAAATTAAACAGCCTTGAACAAAGCTTTGTCCAGCTTCTTTCACAGGCAATTTATGCACAGGCAGAAGAATATAAGCCTGATCTCGTTCTTGCCATGGCACAGGCGCCGCTCAATAAAATTTTACTCAAAAAACTCAAACAGGATAAAATCGTGACTGCCATGTGGTTTGTGGAAGACTATCAGGTTTTCCCCTATTGGCAAATCTATGCCCCGCTTTATGATTATTTCTTTATTATCCAAAAAGAGCCTTTTTTGCAGCTTTTACAAAACGAGAAAAAAACAAAAGCCTTTTACCTTCCCCTTGCAGCTGACCCTCGTTTCCATAAAAAACAAGAACTGACATTGGAAGAAGAAAAATTCTATCAGGCTGACCTTGCCTTTATGGGCGCAGGCTATCCCAACAGGCGTATGGCTTTCCGGGCTTTGCTCAAATATAATTTCAAAATTTGGGGAAGCGACTGGGACGGTGATGAACTCCTTGCCCATTATGTGCAAAAAAACGGACAGCGCATAAGCCCTGAAGAAAGTCTCAAAATATACAGCGCCACGAAAATAAATTTAAATCTCCATTCCAATGTGAATGTTGATAAACTTGTCTCCCATGGAGATTTTGTCAATCCGCGTACCTTTGAGCTTGCTTCCATGGGAGTTTTTCAGCTTGTGGATAAACGCTCTCTTATGGACGAGCAGTTTATTTGCTCAAGCTTAAAAAATCCTCGCGAAGATGCTGAACTGGCGACATTTGAAAGCATGGAAGAATTGCAGGAAAATATTATTTTCTATCTCAAGCACCCTGAATTACGAGAAAAAATTGCATTAAATGCTCAAAAGCGAGCTGTAAAAGAACACAGCTATGTCCGCAGAATGGAAACACTTTTATCCCATATCAAAGATAATGCCCAGGATTTTCCGAAAAAAATCCAAGGTATTCAATGGGATGATAAAATAAATCCGGAAACGCGACAGGAAATTTCAGCCCTGCTGCAAGAACTGAATCTGGCGCCGGATGTTGATTTTGAAACAGTAATTCAAGCACTGCGCAAAAAAAATACTGTGCTCACCCCAACGGAAACGGCTTTACTCTTTTTATCCGAATGGAAAAAATTTTATAACGCCTAATGAAAGAACAATTTAATTTTCAAAACTTCTGCCCCTTGCATTTAGGCAGTTTAAACTCAAAACAGGCAAAATTTTGTCTTTCTGTTTTTCGCACGCTGCAAAAAAAAGTCCCTTTTCTTGAAAAGAACTTACAAAACTACACGTTTTTATTAGCTGTTTCCGGCGGCATTGATTCTGTTGCCATGCTTGCCGTTTTTGCCGCCTGTCAACAATACTTCGGCTATCGGCTGGAAGTGGCGCATTTCAATCATGGCATACGCGATGCCAGTTTTGCAGAAGAAGAACTTATGCAAACAATCTGCACACGCCTTGCCGTTCCTTTATGTATGGAAAGGGGCAATACATGCCTTTATGCAAAAGAACACAAAATTGGCTTGGAAGAAGCGGGCAGAATTTTGCGCTATGCTTTTTTTGAAAATCTGCAAAACAAAAAAAACAATACCATTCTTTGCACTGCCCACCATGCGCAGGATTTATGCGAAGATGTGATTATGCGGCTTATTCGCGGATCTGTTTGGCCCCAGCTTGCCGGCATGTCCTATTTTGACGAAAAGCGCCGCCTTCTTCGCCCTCTTCTTTATGTGCCTAAAAAAGAACTTGCGGATTTGATTTTTGAATTGAATTTTCCTTTTGCTGAAGATGAGAGCAATCATGACGAGCAGTTTATGCGAAACCGTGTGCGAAAAAATATTATTCCTTTACTAGAGCAAGAAAATCCTCAATTTTATCATAATATTATCAACTTAAATCAAAATGCCGAATATGACAATTTGCATTTTCAAAAGGAAACAGACAAAGTTTTAATATACCTTGAAGAAAATGAACAAAGTTTGAGCCTGCCCATACCTGTACTGCAGAAACAAGACAAAACCATTCGTCTGCACTGTTATCATGCACTCTTAAAAAAATTGGGGCAGGGGCATGCCATAAACACAAGTTTTGAAAAGCTTGACCATGCTGTTATGAAAAATCAGGGCAATACCTGTATAAAATTTTCTCAGCATGTGCGTCTGCACATTCAAAAAAACACCTTAATTTGTACGATAAAAAACAATAACACCTAAAGCATTTCCGATAAATCTTGCGACTTTTCTATGCAGGGGGAAAACTTTTGTAAAAGTTTCTCCCCCTGCACCCCTT
>CAOMFZ010000128.1 GCA_948482415.1 uncultured Mailhella sp. | reverse complement strand
TCAATCCGTCCATTACTGCATTAATAATTAGTTTTAAGCGCCCTTTCTGCCCCTTAAAATTCCTTGAAACAAGCAGTAATGGAATAAAAATTATTCCCAGAAAATACGCAAATGCGTTTTCTTTCCTCAGCAAATAAAAACGATTTCGCATATATAAATAATCGACGTCAGGCGTCAGTTCCGGCTCTTCGGTAAAATCAAGCACAGGCGTTAATTGCTCTGCATTGGGGGCATAATGATAAACCCTTGCTCCGGGCGCCCAAGTCAGCAAAAAGCCCGCTTTCTTTGCCCGCAGCCCATATTCCACATCTTCATAAAACATATATAAACGCTCATCATAAAGCCCGACAGCGTTAATAAGCTCACGGGAAATCAGACAGGAAGCGCCGTTCACATAGTCAAGCTTCTGCTCAATTTCCTTTTGGTCCGAATGAGAAAATTTATCATAGCCGCTGTCTAAAAGTTTTGCCTTGCCGACCCATTTACGCCAATAGCCGCCTCCGGCACATTCCTGCAAGTCACTTTCCTTATAAATAAGGGTAGTACCCACCAAACCGACTTTTTCTTCGCCCTCCTGCACATGTTCCAAAAGTGCTGAAAGAACATAATTTTTAGGCTCTGTATCATGGTGCATGACCCAAAAAGCCTGACATTCCGTATCATACAATAAAAAGCGCAGGGCTTCATTAAATCCGCCGCCAACACCTTTATTTTCTTCGAGACGCAGAAAGACAAGCTTTGCCCCGGACCTGTCGCTGGCATAGACTTCCACAGGCTCGTCCAAATTATGTTCACCCGCAATTTTTATCCATTCTTCATAAATTTTGTCAGCATATTCATTTCCGGAACCATTATCGCAGACAACAATCCGATACGGTACTTCTGTCTGTGCATGTACAGCTTTCAGACAAGCCACGGTTTTTTCAATATCACTGTAGGTTAAAATAATGGCAGCAACATTTTGTATATTCATATTTATTATCTCCATAAATTTTTTTTAGTATAAACAAACTTGACAAAAAAATATAGCTTTTTATTCTCTTATAAAAGACTAGCCTTTTGGGCTAAAATATGTTAATGATATCACGCAAAAACATTTTATTAACTTTTAACTGGCTTTGCCACAGATACAAGTATGAATTGGGATTGGGACAAATTACAAGAAAAAAGAAAGCAGCAGGGCGGTTGGGATTTTGGAAAAAAAATCAATAATACCCCTGACCCTGACGAAGATTTTGGTTTTGATATTGAAAAAGAAAAAAAAGCTTTTGAAGATTTTTTCAAAAGAAATAAACCTGATAATAACAACAATAACGGCGGCAGCGGCGATAATAACGGAAATAACGGCAACAATAACGACGGTCCAAGACAGCCGAGAAGACTGATAAAAACTCCGCAGGTCATCGGCGTTAAATGGATTATTCTTTTGCTTGTCCTTGTCTGGCTCGGCTCCGGAATATTTATTGTAAAGCCTGATGAAGCAGGCGTTGTCCTTCGCTTTGGCGCGTACACCAGAACAGAAGATGCAGGACTTCATTATCATATTCCGTATCCTATTGAAACAGTTGTTCTTCCTAATGTTTCCCGTGTTCGTCAGGCAGAAGTCGGTTTTCGCTCTACCCACACTTCTGACGGTTTCCAGCAGGGACGCGCACAGGCGGTTGATGACGAAGGTTCCATGCTGACCGGTGATGAAAATATTGTCAATATTCAATTTAATATTCAATATAACATCAAACCGGACGGCGCTTTTGACTATTTATTCAATGTCACCCAGCCTGACGCAGTTGTCAAAAAAGCTGCCGAAGCTGCCATGAGAGAAGTGATCGGCAGAACCACCTTAGATTCTGCCCTGACCGGCGGACGTGTTGAAATTCAGAATAAAGTTACAGAACTTCTGCAAAATATTTTAGACCGTTACAAAGTAGGCGTACAGGTTGTTGCCGTCCAAATGCAGGACGTGCAGCCGCCTAAAGACGTACAGGAAGCATTCAAAGATGTTGCCAGTGCCCGCGAAGACAAGCAGCGCCTTATCAATATGGCAGAAGCCTACAGACAGGATATTCTGCCGAAAGCACAGGGTACAGCCGCAGAAATTGTCAACACTGCCGAAGCCTATAAGCAAACCCGCATAGCCCAGGCAGAAGGGGAAACTGCCCGCTTCCTTTCTGTGCTTGCTGAATATGAAAAAGCACAGGACATCACCAAAAAACGTATCCTTTTTGAAAGTCTGGAAAAAATGCTCAGCAATCCGGATCTGGAAAAAATGATTTTACCCAACAATGGCACAAACCAGATTATGCCTCTTATTCCTATGGGAAATACTCCCTCAAACCTGGAAAAGGCACTTGTAAATCCTGCTGAAGAAGACCTTTCTTCTGCGCAGGCAACAAGCCCCGTGAGCTCAATTTCAAGAGGTACAAGATAATGAATAACAAACTTCCTACTTTGCTCATTTTTCTTATTATTGTCCTTGGCATTGGCTCTCAGGCACTTTTTATTGTCCATCAGACGGAACAGGCAATTATTTTGCAGCTTGGAGAGCCAAAAAACGAAGTATATAAAGCCGGACTGCATTTAAAAGTGCCTTTTATCGACAGCGTGGTGCGCTTTGATGCCCGTATTTTGGATTATGACGCAAAACCCGCGGAAGCGCTCACCAGCGACCTGAAAACCATTGTGCTTGATAACTATGCCCGCTGGCACATTATCAATCCTTTGCAGTTCTATCGTACCGTGCGCACTATCCCTAACGCGCAGACCAGACTGGACGCTGTTATCTACTCACAAATGCGTGCGCATATCGGCCGCTGCACACTGACAGAAGTTGTAGCCAGCGAAAGAACCAATATTATGGATTCTGTTACCGAACAGGCTTCCAGACAAATGAAGGAATTTGGCATTGAAGTGGTTGATGCGCGTATTAAGCGTACTGACCTGCCGCCTGAAAACCAAAGAGCTATTTATGACAGAATGCGGGCGGAACGTGAACGTCAGGCCCGCCAATACCGTTCCGAGGGAACAGAAGAAGCGACCAAAGTTCGCTCAACTGCGGACAGAGAACGCGCGATTATTTTAGCAGAAGCAAAGAAAAAAGCACAAATTCTCCAAGGGGAAGGCGATGCCGCTGCTGCGAAGATTTTTGCTGACGCTTACGGAAAATCCCCGGAATTTTTTGAATTTCAGCGCAGTCTTGAAGCTATGAAAACATCTTTTGAAAATAACACCAAAATTGTTGTTACACCTGACAATCCACTTTTTAAATCTATAAAATAACGGAGAAAATTATGGGAACTTTTGATGAAATATATAAACGAATTTTATTTGCAGCAAACTGCCAAACCCAAATGGAACTGGCAGGCATTTTAGAAATCAGCCAATCAAGTATTTCTGATGCCAAAAGAAGACAATCCATTCCTTCTGACTGGCTGATTAAATTATATGACAAATTCGGCGTCAATCCTGACTGGCTCAGAGAAAAGAAAGAGCCCATGTATTTGCAGGGTATCGCCAATATTGACGGCAAAAACGCGCATGTCATGCTGGAAGATGTTTCCCGCGGTTTTATTGCCAAAGTCTATGAAACCTTTTGCGAAAAAACAGCTGATGAGTATACCTTTAAAATCATTGATGAAGTTGTGCTCCCCAAAAGCCTGCATAAATGCAGTACACATGTTTTTAATTGCAGCAGCAGCGGCATGGAACCGAGCCTGCCCCGCCTTTCTCTTGTAGGCGTCGCAACAAAACAAAAAGAGGAAAAACTCCCCATTATTTCCGGAGAAATCTATGCACTGTATTTACCGCAGGAAGGTATAATTTTCAGAAGAATTTTCCACAATATTGCGGATAATACCTATACTCTTTGCTTTGAAAAGCCGAATCTTCCGCAAAGCGTCATCAGTTTTGAAAGCCTGCAGGAAAAACTTTTTGGTAAAGTTTCCTGGGTATTGCATAAATTTTAATAGTATTCCAAACACATTCGTTTAATACAATGAAACGTTCATTTTTTTCTCTCTTTGGCTTGATGCTTGCATTGTTTTATTTTACGGGCTGTTCCGGGGCAACTGAAGACAAAATCAGTCCTGTTGCAGAAACAGCAAAAGCAGGCAAAACTGTGTGGACAAAAACCGAATTAAAAGACAAAACATGGAACAGTCTTTACAGCCGCCTGTTAAAGGACGGATTTTCCGAAAAGGATTTAAATAAATATTTTGTCCAATTGGAAAATGAATTTTCCCAAAAACCCATGGGAAAAAAAGTAAAAGAACTCTATACCGCCAGCTTTGTACGCAAGAAAAAAGCGACCCAGGACAAAAACAAGCCAAAAACAAAGCCTGCAGCCAATAAACTGGGTATTCCCTATCCCTGGTATCCCGGCTATGTTACAGAAGAAAATGCGCAGAAATGTATTAAATTCCTCAGTGAAAATGAAGAATATTTTGCTCTGGCAGAAAAAAAATATACTGTGCCCAAAGAAGTTATTTCCGCACTCATTTATGTGGAAACATGGCACGGCAAATTTTTAGGCAAATTCAACCCTCTTCCCATGTTGGCAAGCATGAGTATTTCCACGGATTTATCCATGCTTCCCAACTATACAGCCAAACTCAACCTTACGCAGGCACAAAAAAATTATTTGCAGGAAAAAATCAAAGTAAAAGCCGATTGGGCATATAATGAGCTCAAAGCTTTGCTTCGCTATGCCATCAAAAATAATATTGATATCAATACCGTGCCCTCTTCCATTTACGGGGCAATAGGTTACGGACAGTTCATGCCCAGCAATATTCCGCTTTACGGCATTGACGCCAACAAAGACGGAAAAATTGATTTATTTGACCCGCCTGACGCAATTTTAAGTGTGGCGAAATTTTTACATACCCAAGGCTGGAAACATCGGAATATTGACTTTAACAAACAAGTCAAAGTCATTAAACGCTATAACCATTCCACCGCCTATGCCAATACGATTTTAGCGCTTGCCAAACTCACTGGACAAACACCGCAAACAGGTACGAATAGTATCACGGCATCTAAAAATACAAAGGATAAAGACAATGTCAGAAACTAATATCCATAAATCTATCGGCCCGCAAAATTTTGTTCTTCCCTGCCCTATTTTCCTGGTAGGCTCCTATCATACCAATGCCAATGGTGATAAAATACCCAATATTATGACTGCGGCATGGGGCTGTCCCTGCTCTGCCCAGCCGCCTGCCATTGCTGTTGCCATTCGCGGAAGCAGACAAACGCACAAAGATATTTCAAAACACAAAGCTTTTACCCTCAGTATCCCTGATACCAAAATTTTACCTGAAGTGGATTACTGCGGTATTTTTTCTGTCGCCCAGGAAAATAAATTTGAAAGAACAAAACTTACCCCTGTGCCGGCAGAACATGTTGACGCGCCCTATGTGCAGGAATGTCCTGTGATTATTGAACTGACACTTATCAAATCCTGTGACACAGGCACACATACCCTGTATGTAGGTGAAATTATGGATGTAAAAATCCGTGAATCAGCTCTCAATGCGGAAGGACTGCCTAATCCAAAAGATTTAGACGTGCTTGCCTATATCCCTATGCTCCGTGAATACTGGGGACTGGGAGAATTTAAAGCCAAAGCTTTCGGCATCGGCAAAACCATTGTCGCCAGCAAAATGTCTGATTAGAAATTTCTTTCTAATATCAAGAATAACCAATATAAATTTTAAATTTTCGAGGGGAAAACTTTTCCAAAAGTTTTCCCCTCGACCTCTTTCAAAACGTTTTAACTTTTAGAATATTTCCGATAAATCTTGAGAATTTTATTTTTATACGCTTTTATATTAAAAAGTTTTG
>CAOMFZ010000127.1 GCA_948482415.1 uncultured Mailhella sp. | reverse complement strand
GATTTGGCTGCTGGCTTTGGAGTGACATTTAAAAAGAAAAAACGCCCCCTGTAAGAGGGGGCGTATCCGTTTATTTTGTGTATTTTTTGATAATTGCCTGTGTACCAAGATCGCCTTGATTGTTATTTTCCATTTCTACATACATGGAGCATACTTTTTCCAGCACCGGAAGCTGAATATTTTTATTTTTACATTCTTCCAAAGCAATTTTCATGTCTTTGACAAAATGTTTGATAAAGAAGCCCGGTGCAAAATCTTCATTACACATTTTAGGACCGTTATTGCTTACCTGCCAGCTTGCTGCTGCGCCTGTTTCAATGGTTCTAAGCATAATTTTCGGATCAATGCCCATGGCGAGGCAGTAGCTTATAGCTTCGCAAACGCCTGTGGTATTGGCGGCAACAACAATTTGGTTCGCCATTTTGACGTGCTGTCCTGCACCGGCTTTTCCTTCATACACAATATTTTTGCCCATGGCTTCAAAAATTGGGTGACAAGCGTTGAATGCATCTTCATCGCCGCCAACCATAATGGCAAGAGTTGCATTTTTTGCGCCAATGTCTCCGCCGGAAACAGGAGCGTCCAGTGCCTGCAAGCCCTTTGCTTTTGCCTTTTCATAAATTTGTTCGGCAAGTTTAGGGCTTGAAGTCGTCATATCAATGAGATAGGCATGGGAAGGCGCATTGGCAATAATGCCGTAATCAGAAAAATAGACTTCTTCAATGTCTTTTGGATAGCCGATCATGGTAATAATAACATCTTTATTTTGGATACATTCTTTGATGCTGTCACAAACGACTGCGCCGTCGCCTTTCAATGCTTCTGCTTTTGCTTTGGTGCGGTTATAGACGCTGACAGAATAACCATTTTTTAAAAGGTTGCGTACCATGGACGCACCCATAACGCCAATACCGATAAATCCGATATTTTTCATGTTTTTTCCTTATGGTGCTTAGATTTTTATAAGTTCGTAATCCATGGAACCGAGCCCAATTTCGGCAGCATATTCAATTTGATGATAGCCGTGGGTATGTTCCCATTGATGCGTAAATTTATCAATACCAACACCGTTATTTTCCATTGGACGCAGGCTTTGTGCCTGTTTTACAAGGTCATAGCTTGCCTTATCAATGGCAACAGGGTCAGTGGAAGCTAAAATGCCAATGTCAGCAATCATCGGTGTATCACTCCAGGCAACGCAGTCACAGTCCGGGGTAACATTCATCACAAAGTTGATATACATAACTTTATCTTTTTTATTTTGCACAGCGCCATAAGCATATTCAGCCAATCTTTCCACAAAAAGCGTCAGTTCGGTTGTCCAGTTAAATTCAATGGCTTTTGGCTGACAAACTGTCATACATTCAAAACAGCCAATACATTTACCGGGGTCAGCTTGGGCAACTTTTTTGCCGGTATCGGTTTTAGTCATGCTGATAGCATGGGCAGGGCAGACTCTTGCACAGCTTGCACAGCCGATACAAATATCATGGTTCATAGAAACTTTTGTCTGGTGCTGGTCACGTTTGCCCCAAAAAGAAGCACAGCCCATGGCAAGGTTTTTGATAGCTCCGCCAAAACCGGCTGCTTCATGCCCTTTGACATGGGATAAAACAATCATGCTGTCGGCATGAAAAATTTCAGTTCCAATGTGAGTTTCTTTAAAATGTTTGAGGTTAACAGGAACGTCAACGTGGCTTTGTCCGTTGAGACCGTCAGCAATAATCACAGGTGCATTGACGGTGCAGGGCGCAAAGCCGTGGGCATAGGCAGTATTGATATGGTCAATGGAATTTTTGCGGGAACCGGAATACAACGTATTGGTATCTGTCAGAAATGGTTTAGCTTTTTCTTGTTTTACCAAATCAACAACTTTGCGTACCAGCTGCGGGCGCAAGTGGGTATCGTTTCCCATTTCACCAAAATGGAGTTTGATAGCAGTAATATCATCACGTTTAACAATGGCGTTTAATCCAATTGCATTACAAAGTCTTTCAATTTTAGCGGTTTTATTATCTTCATTCTTTCTGCAGTGCATATCTACAAAATAAACTTTAGATTTCATGGCTTAATTCCTTATATTCCTAAATTATGTTGAAATTGTTATATTTTGACAAGTTCGTAATCCAATGAGCCTAAACCGATTTTTTCGCCGTATTCAAAAATATGTGCTCCGTTTGTTGTTTCCCAGGCATGTTTGAATTTATCAACATTGATACCGTCATTTTCCATAGGCTGTATACTTTTTGCCTTGTAAACAAGGTCATAGCTTGCTTTATCAATAGCAAGAGGATCAGTTGAAGCCAAAATGCCGATATCAGCAACAAGAGGCACATCACTCCAGGCAACACAGTCACAATCCTGGGTAATATTCATGAGGAAGTTAATATAGAAAATTTTGTCTTTTTTGTTTTGAACAGCACTGTAAGCGTATTCAGCAAGTCTTTCCACAAAATGAGATTTGTCAGAACCGTGTTCATTGACAATAGCTTTAGGCTGGCAGACTGTTTGACATTCAAAACAACCAATACATTTATTTCTGTCAACAAAAGCATGTTTTATATTTTCTTCTTTTTTCATGCTGATTGCGTGTGCCGGGCAAATTTTCATACAGGATCCGCAGGCAATACAATTTTCCGGATTGACGCGTACTTTTGTATCGTGCTGATCGCGTTTGCCCCAGAAAGACGCACAGCCCATGGAAAGGTTTTTTATTGCTCCGCCAAAACCGGCAGCAAGGTGTCCTTTGAAGTGAGACATAACAATCATGGAATCTGCTTCATAAATTTCACGGGCAATAAAAGCTTTTTTGAAATAGTTTAAATTTTCAACCGGCACTTCAATATGGTTTCTTCCTTTTATGCCGTCGGCAATAATAATGGGAGCATCCATGGTTGCAGGGTTAAATCCATTGGCATAGGCCGTTTCCAAGTGGTCAACAGAGTTTTTGCGGGAACCGGAATAAAGGGTGTTGGTATCGGTTAAGAATGGTTTTGCACCGGCTTCTTTGACGAGATCAACTACTTTGCGCACGAGCTGCGGACGTAAATGGGTATCATTTCCAAATTCTCCAAAATGGAGTTTTATGGCTGTTAAATCGCCTTTTTTTATGAAATTGGACAACCCAATCACTTCACAGAGTTTTTCAACTTTAGCAGCTTTATTTTCTGCTTCTTTTCTGCAATGCATGTCCATGAAATAAACTTTTGTTTTCATAGTGACCTCACTCGTTTTTATCAAAATAACCACTTAGTTTTGATAATTGTTCAAATCTAATTGAAGTTATTTTAGCTTCATTCAGGGCTGTTTGTAAAGTGTTTAAAGCTTCTTTTTGGATGTTTTGCTGATAATGAAAATAAAATTCAGCGTTAATATAACGAATACGAAAATCGGGGATATTGGTACCGAAAATTTTTATGAGTTCCTGTTCAAAAAAATCTTCCAAATGAATAAGTTGCTGTAATATTTTTTCTTTTATTTCAGTATGATAGGGAAAACGGGTTAACAGACAGGGACGTGCTTTTTGCTGATAATTTTCCAATCCAATGATTTTCCCCATGCCGCGGATATCTTGTTTGGTAAAATTCGCAAGAGCAAGGGGAGATTGAATGGAAAGTTCCTGCAAAGCCTGAAGTCCCGGGCGGTAGGCAGTCGTATCTTCCGCGTGTGTACCGTCACAGATAATGGAATTGGGAAAGTGTATCTGAAAAGTTTTGAATGTGTGTAATTTACAGTAATAACAACGGTTTTTATGATTATGGGAAACTTGTTCCAGTTCAAAAATATCAAGGGGGACAGTTGTCAGCGCAAGGGAATTTTTGAAACTCCAATCGGTTAAATAATTTGTTTCTTTTGCATCAATATGTTTTCCGGCGGCATGGACAAGGGAAAAATGGCAGTTAATTTGTTTTGCGAAAAAAGCCAGAAAACGGCTGTCCAATCCTCCGGAGCAGGCAATGACAAAGGGCGCAGCATAGCCCTTTAAAATTTTTTCTAAATGCAGGGCTTTTTCCTGCAATGCAGGGGGCATATTTTCAAAACGTATTTTATTCATGGAAGAATTATAATAAAGGATGTTGAAAAATATATGCCTATTTTTCTCAAAAAGTTGCCTAAATTTATCAAAATTTAATGTTTTTATTATGCGTTGTTCTAGTATCAGGTTGATTTTATAACTATAAAATATAATTATAAAATTTTTTTTATGGGGGAAATGATTTCCCCCATACCCCCACATTGCTTGTTTTTCTTTCAGAAAAACAAGAAGATATGTTTTATAAGTGATTGGTTATCAACCTCTTTCTATAACAAAGCGTTTTATTATTTCCTGAAAAGTTTTTGCTGCAATTCTGCAATTGTTTTTACATAAAAGGGAGAATTTTCTTCCAAAGGGCAGAAAATGGGGGTATAGCCCAATTTCGTGGCTTGGTTCAGTCTGATTGCATGGGAGCTGACAGGACGGATATGTCCGTTTAAATCAACTTCTCCCCAAAAAACCGCCCGTTCCGGAAGCGGGATATCATAAAAAGAGGAAAGAAGAGCTGCCACCAGAGCAAGGTCAAGCCCCGGTTCCTGCAAACGCATGCCGCCGCCCACTTTTGCATAAATATCCACTTGTCCGAAATTAAGGCGCAGGCGTTTTTCCAAAACTGCCAGGAGAAGATGCAGGCGGTTGACGTCAAAGCCCAGTCCTGTTCGTCTTGGTATGTTCAAATAAGTCTTAGTCACAAGGGCTTGAATTTCCACAGCGAATGGCTTTTGCCCGTCCACAGCCATAACAATGGCAGTGCCGGAAAGGGAAGAGTCTCTTGCTTCTAAAAAGAACGTAGACGGATCTTCAATGATTTCCAAACCCTTTTGTTTCATTTGAAAAACAAGCAGTTCCTGATTGGGACCAAAGCGGTTTTTGAGTACCCGCAAAATCCGAAAAATCTGTTTTCTGTCTCCCTCAAGGGAAATGACCGTATCCACTAAATGTTCCAGTAAGCGGGGTCCTGCCAGGTCGCCGTCCTTGGTGACGTGTCCGACTAAAATGAGCGTGGTGTTATTTTTTTTGCATGTTTCGACCAGTTCACCGGCACAGGCTTTGACTTGGCTCACATTTCCGGCAAGTCCCTCTGCCATATCGGAAGAAAGTGTTTGTATGGAGTCCACAATTAAAAGGTCAGGGCTGCAATTTTCGACAATATCAACAATATCCTGTACCCGGTTTGTGGCAAGGGCAAGCAGATTTTCATGCAAAACGCCCAGCCGTTCCGCTCTTGATTTGATTTGAGGCAGAGATTCTTCGCCGCTGGCGTATAAGACGATGTGTGGTTTTTTGGCATTAATGCATACATTATTTTCTATAGAGGTTCCGGACGCAACAGCCCCTGCTAATTGGAGTAAAAGTGTAGATTTTCCAATGCCTGGCTCTCCTCCCACCAAAATTGCGGAGCCCGGAACAAAGCCGTTTCCTAAAATTTTATCAAGCGCTTTGAGTCCACAGCCAAAACTTTCGTGATTATCCAAATCAACATCTTGTAATGCTATAACATTATTGGCTTTTATTATTTTTTTCTGAGAAGAATTTGTTTTTTTTACTGCTGCAAGTTCAAGGGTATTCCATTCCTTGCAATTTGGGCATTGTCCTTTCCATTGCAGGGATTCTGCGCCGCAATTGCTGCAAATATAGGTTTCTTTTATTTTTGCCATATTCACCTCATTCTATGAAAAATTTTACTGATTTTTCTGAAAATTGAAAGGGAAAAAATATAATAAAAAATTATAATACATTATATGTGGTTATAAAAAGTTTGCACAAAATTTTACAGAACCCATTTACAAGGTATTTTTTTCCCATTAGTATCGCGATACTAAGAAAAAGTAATGTATTTTCTTGGTGTCTATGGGATTTTTCCTTTGTGACGATTTTGCA
>CAOMFZ010000126.1 GCA_948482415.1 uncultured Mailhella sp. | reverse complement strand
GGTTTTGTCTAAGAGCTGTACGAGGAGCGACATGGCAATCTTTTAAAGATATAATGATATAATATTAATATTCCAAATATTAAAAGGAAATGTTCTATTTTTTTAATACCAATTTGGCAAAATCTTCAAAACTGTCATCAAGACGATTTTCACTGTTTTCTATGAGTGAAAAAAACAGTTTGGAATTTCATGCAATTTCAAATTTTTTTGAATACAGGGAGCACAGCCCTTATCGTGCTTGGCAGGGTGCAGGGGATAAGCCAAATTCTTACAGGTACAAAAATCACTTAAATTCATTTCATTTCCTCCTCAAAAACAGATATTACATATTCTGCAACAGCACAATCCTGTTCTTCACTTCCTCCGCCGACGCCGATACCTCCGGCAATTTTCCCATTGGCAAACAATGGATATCCTCCTGCAACCAAGGTAATTTTAGGGTCATTTGTTTGGATTGCCATAAGCGCCCCGCCTTCTTTAGACCAGACAGCCACATCCTTTGTCTTGCTTTGGGTGACTGCTGCTGTATAGGCTTTTCCGGGTACAAGGGTAATGCTTAAAACAAGCGCTTCCCCATAGCGCCGATACACTCTTGGCAGGCCGTTTTCATCACTGACGGCGAAGCTGATATCAATGCCGATTTCTTTGCTTTTTTCACGGGCAGCTGCACATAGTTTATCACACAATTCATCTGTTAAAACCATTTTCATATCCTCCCTATTCTGCTATTTTAAAATTGTACTTTTTCTGTACCGTTTTATTTTTACAAGAATTTGGAAGGCAGCGCTTGCCTGTTCCTCCAAAAAAATCGCCTATTTCTCCAGTTGGCTGCGTAAATTTAAAATATCCTCTTTTGGCTTCAAAGAAAACATTTTACGATAATCCCTGATAAATTGGGAAACACTCTCATAACCGACCTCTAAAGAGGCTTCTGGGACATTCTTGTTTTCATCTAACATCAATCGTCTGGCTTCAGTCAGCCGTAACCGTTTTTGACATTGCAGCGGTGCTATTCCAACAGCATTTTTAAATTTCTGATGAAAAAGTGACACGCTCATATTCTTTTTCTTTGCCAATTCTTCAACAGTAAAAGAATCACGGAAATTTTCCTTAATCCAGCTGTTTATTTCATAAATTTCCCCGGCCTGCTGAATATTGATAATACGTTGCAAAAACTGGCTTCCACAGGAACTGCATAAAATAAAAAATACAATTTCCCGCTTGATATGCTTTCCCATAAACGCAAGCTGAACCGGTTCGCCCATAATCGAAAACAAACGGCAAATGGAAGTAATCACATTCTTATCAGCCATTGCCATTTGCGTGCTGTCAAGTTCGGAATTGGCAATCCGTTCTGCAAGACTGACGTCCATATCGAGAAGAACAGAGATAACATCATGCAGAGTAAGCTCAATCACAAGAGCAAGAAAATTCCCCTTTTCGGAAAATGTCAAAACATGCCCGGACGCAGGCGTATCAATTTTTGATACAGAAAATTGCCCCGGCATATAATCCATAATTCCGGACGGAGTAAATAAGCGTATAGAACCGTCAAGCACTGTATAAATATAAAAATTCTCTGTTTGGGGCATATCCGCTTTTCTTTGGGTAGAAAAATAAACTGACAGATAGGGAAGCTGTGTTTCATTTTTCCCTTCTTTTAAAGAAAAAGAGTAAATTAATTTACATAATTTCCCTATATCATTTATCATTATATCACCTGTGCTTTATTTTTACGCTCATTCAATAAACCGTACATCGCAGCAATAAACTCAAATCAATGAATTTGGCATAACTTTGACAAATTCACATAGATAAATACATACAAGATTTTGATGAAAATTCCTGGTGAACTCTTTCAATATGTTAATATTACCAGCCTGCTTTGTAACATCTGCACTTAATCTTTATAATTTAGTTTGTATAATAGAGTAAAAATATGTTTATGTAAAAATTTTTTTACAACAAAGGAGGTATTAAATGCAAGCAATTATGAGCACTGATGCCAAAAAAGCATTAAAAATGCAAACAGTAAACATTCTGATTGGACCTATTCTATGCTGCCTGATTTTGCTGCTGCCCCAGCCCGCTGGCCTGCCCGCTGTAGGCATGCGCGCCATAGCAGGCACTGCATGGATTGTGGCATGGTGGATGCTGAATTATTTTTCACTGGCGGGAACTGCTTTGCTTACCATTGGCATTTATACTTTACTTGGCGTTATGTCGCCCATAGAAATGTTTAAAAATTTTGGCGGCATTACTCCCATGATTATTTTTGGTTCCACACTCCTGATAGGAACGTGGATAGAAAGCAAGTTTATACAACGTTATGCCTATTGGTGCATGAATAGACCAATAGTGGACAATAGTCCAACTAAGTTTTTGATATTATTTGGACTTTCCTGCGGACTTCTCTCCATACTTGTTCCCAATATTCCTTTATCAGCTTTATTTACAGCCATTGCCGTTGCTACGGCTGAAGGTTTGGATATCAAGCCGGGACAAAGCAATCTTATTCGCATCATGTGCATGGTTGCCGGCATGGCAGCCTGTTATGGAGGAATAGGCAGTCCTATGGGAGGAGCACCAAACCTCGTTACCATAGGTTATGTGGATAAATTCGCCCATTATCAGGTAGAATTCTGGCAATGGACGCTGCTTGGACTTCCCGCTGCACTTATCTGTCTTTTTGCCTTATTTTTTATTGCTAAAATCATGTTTCCTGCAAAGAGTAATGAAAAAAAATCCCTGCCTGTACCGCGCGAATATCTTAATGAAAAGTTAAAAGCTCTTGGACCAGTCAGCACATATGAACATGTCGCCGTTATAATAATGCTTGTGGCCTTGTTTTTGTGGATAACCGGTCCGTTTATTGCCAATGCTTCCGGAATCAAATTTCTAAAAGGCGTTTTCAGTGTTCCGGGTGTGGCCTTTTTAACCGGTGTGTCCCTTTTTATAATTCCGCGTGGCATTGATAAGGAAAAAGGCAAGTTTATTTTTTCCATGGACTGGAAACAGGCAGAAAAAAATATTGGCTGGGCTATTATGTGCATGGTTGTCGGTGGCCTCATAATTGGTGATGCCATGCAGGCCGGCGGTGTTGACAAATGGCTTTCCGGTCTTCTTTCTGAATGGCTTAAGAATGTACCGGGCTCAATTGTCTGGTTTGCCATTGTGCTGGTTTCCGCATTATTGTCACAGTTTTTAAATAATTTTGCGGTAATGGCAGTTTTTACACCCATTGCTATTCATCTTGGCAACACCTTGGGCTTTAATCCGGTAGCAGCGGCCATAAGCATAGGCATGGTCTCCAATATAGGTGTCATGTTCCCATTTTCTTCCACCCCCATTGCTGTAAGCATAACCGGAGCAAAAGATTATGCATCCATTGGCGATTACGCTAAACTTGGATTTATAATTTGTGTAGTAGGATCAGCCATTGTTTTTGCTTGTGCCTATTTACTTGCACCATTAGCTTTCCCCGATGTGATTCCTGCATCGGTTCAATAATACATTTAAAATAACCTAACCAACATAATAAGGAGGAGACTTATATGCCCCCAGTAATCGACAAAGAAAAATGTATTGGCTGCGGCACATGTGCTGAAATTTGTCCTATGCAGGTTTTTCGCCATTTCCCTGATCAGGATAAAGTACCTGAAATTACCTTTGGAGCTGAATGCTGGCACTGCAATTCATGTGTGCTTGATTGTCCCAAAGAAGCAATAAGTCTGCGCTTCCCGCTGCCATTTATGATGCTGCATGTCAATTCATCCACCTTACACAAAAACGGATAAATCAAGGAGGATAAAATGAATATAACAGACAGAATAAAAACAGATGTACTGGTAATAGGCGGCGGTATAGCAGGACTTATGGCGTCTATCAAGGCTGCTGCCAATGGAGCAGAAGTAATAATAGCAGAAAAAGCGCATGTGGCCCGCAGTGGTTCAGGCGCAACAGGTAATGACCATTTTCTTTGTTACATTCCTGAACTGCATGGAAATATCAATGTTGTCATAAAGGAAGTCGCCAATAGTCAAACTGCCCTTTGCGGCGAGCCGGAAATGATTCGCTATCATCTTGAGCGCACCTTTGATATTATCAGAGAATGGGATGAATGGGGCATTAACATGAAACCGACCGGAAAATATGAGTGCTCTGGTCACGCCTTTCCGGGAAAGCCAAAGATCTGGCTGAAATATGCAGGTGCCAACCAAAAAAAAGTATTGATGAAAAAAGCAAAGGAAATGGGCGTCAAATTTCTCAATCATCATCCTTCCATTGCGCTTGTGGGAGACTACCAAAAAGTTCGCGGAGCTGTTCTGCTTGATACCTCTCAAGTGGAACCCTCTCTTAAAGTTATTTCCGCCAAGGCTGTGATAATGGCCACAGGCTGCTCAACCCGTCTTTATAATAATGAGGCATCACCAGGCTGGATGTTTAACCAGGCATATTGTCCTGCCTGCGCTGGAGCTCTTGCCCAGGGCTGGCGTATTGGCGCCAAAATGGTAAATCTTGACTTGCCCAATAGACATGCGGGTACAAAATATTTCGCTCGCTGCGGCAAAGCCACCTGGGCTGGAGTATACAGATATACCAATGGCAAACCTGTGGGACCCTTCGTAACTGAACCGAATGAAATGTATGGCGACATGACATCAGACATTTGGGGCACAGTATTCACAGATGTAATGCACAACGGCACTGGCCCCGTATATCTTGATTTTACAGGTCTCACAGAGAAAGGTTTTGCATATATGCATAAAGGCCTGATTAGTGAAGGTCTCACTGCCCAATTGGACTATATGGAAAAATATGGAATTGACCCCCAAAAAGATGCCATAGAATTTCAACAGTATGAGCCGCATCTATTCTCCAGAGGTTTTGACATAAAAACCGATGGCTCCACCAGTATTAAAGGACTTTATGCAGCCGGCGACACCATAGGCAATTTTAGAGGAGGTATTTCCGGTGCAGCAATCTTTGGCGCAAGCTGTGGTGAACATGCTGCAGAATGGGTAAAAAACCATGCTTGTGACGAAATTGAAGTTGATAACTCAACAGTAGAAAAATGCAGAAGCCTTTGCAGCGATTTTATGTCTCGTTCCAATGACGGAGCAAGCTGGAATGAAGCTAACCTTGCCTTGCAGCAGATAATGTCCAATTACGCTCCCGCTGCGCCTAATCACGTTCGTTCTGAAACTCTTTTTAATGCTGGCATAAAGTATCTTGCGGATTTGCGGAAAAACGTGCTTGCTGAACTTTCAACCCCCTGTTCCCATACTCTTATGCGTGCCATGGAAACTTTGGACCTTATTGACGTTGGTGAGATAGTCATGCATGCGGCAAGAGAACGCAAAGAAAGCAGGGCGCTGCATCAGCGTGCCGACTACACGTTTACCAATCCTTTACTTACAGGCAAATTCCTGCAAATATGGCGCAATGACAGAGGTATTCATACGGAATGGAGGGATAAACGCGCCTAAAAAATAATGTTTGCAAAGCCATTATGGCGTTGTATCATGTATTTGGGTGGGGATATCCCCACCCAAACCGCCGCCCATCTTGATGCCTTACCCTTACAGGCGGGACAGATTTATCAGCCTTATGACCTTGATTTCAAATCAGAAAAGAAGTTGCTAATCAATAATTCGCAAGGAGATTTTTTATGAAGATTGATAATTCTGAATTTATTAAAAATATTTCATTGCCGCAGGATTGTGCAGATCTGGCGAAAACCGTTTATTTCAAAAAAGGTCAGATCATTTCTCAAATGGGCGCCGTGCCGGAATTTTTATACTATATCAGGTCAGGCACAGTGCGGGTTGTACAGCTTTCCGAAGAAGCAGAAAGACTGGTTCTCTGTAATGCCCCCTATTAGTCAAGCGACTTTTAAGAGAGTATTTTGATTTTTTGT
>CAOMFZ010000125.1 GCA_948482415.1 uncultured Mailhella sp. | reverse complement strand
AGTACGCGTTCCCGCCGCGGTTATATCAAGCGTACCACCCTTGGCAATTATCAGCAGCAAAAACGCGGCGGCAAGGGTATTGCGGGTCTCAATACCGGTGATGACGATTTTGTCCAGGACTTTATCACTACCACCAATCACCAGTATTTATGCCTGTTTACCAATAAGGGCAGAATGTATCAGCTCAAAGTGTACCAGGTGCCTGAAGGCAGCCGCACAGCCAAGGGTATGCATATTGCCAACCTCCTGCCGCTGGATAAGGAAGAATTTGTCGCTAACGTGCTTACAGTGCGTGAATTTGCCGAAAATCAGCATTTCTTCTTTGTCACCCGTTCCGGCATGGTCAAAAAATCCAGTGCGGCGCTCTATGAAAAGTGCCGCAAGAGCGGACTTATTGCCCTGAGCATCAAGGAAGATGACGAACTGATTGCTGTCCATCAGGTAGAAGAAAGCGACAGTATTGTACTGGCTACCAAAATGGGTATGGCTATCCACTTCTCCTGTCAGGACGTGCGCTCCATGGGACGCGGTGCTTCAGGGGTCAAGGGCATCAGCCTGAGAAAGCATGACGAAGTTGTCAGCTGTCTGCCGATTAAAGACGGTGATACCACGACGGAAATTATGAGCATTTCAGAACTGGGCTACGGCAAGCGTACCTGTGTCGAACTCTATCGCAAACAAAACCGCGGCGGTATCGGTATTATCAACTTCAAGGTAAGTCCAAAAACAGGCAATGTTATTGGCTCCATTCCCGTAACCGACGAAGACAGCCTTGTTCTGCTTACGTCCACCAACAAGATTATCCGCCTCGGCGTCAGAGAAATCAGCTCCTACGGCAGGGCAACTATGGGCATACGCCTTGTCAGCCTTGACGATAACGCCACCGTAGTCGGCTATGATACGGTCCCCATGGGCAAGGACGATAACACAGAAGATTAATTTTATGGGGGAAATAATTTCCCCCATACCCCCTTATCGCTTTTTTTATTTCATAAAAAAAGAGGGCTTGGCTAAATTTCCCGCAAACTTAAAACTTATTTACGATAATCATATAATTTGCTACTATAAGGGGTGTAAAACATGCACCCCTTATTTTTTGGAATATGTCATGAAAAACGTCCTGATTTGTTTTGTTTTTTTGTTTGTTGGCTTCATTGCCCTCTGTTTTGCCGATATGCAGGCATGTGCCGCTGACACGGATACGGATGTGGACTATACTGAGCGCTATTCACAGTTGAAAGAGCAAATTATTAAAGGTGATTACGGCGATGTTTTAGCGGCACTCAAACAGATTGTTCTGAATGACGATTTATCCCATGCGGAAAAATATGATTTATTGGAGAAAAACTATTATATTTTCAAAGACTTGGGAAAATATAGTGAAGCAGGGGAAGTGCTTGAACTCAATTATTTAATCAGTGACCCTGATGAAAAGGTATTGGCAAAAGTCCATGACGAGCTGATAACGTTTTACCGCACTGTCCGCAAATGGAGCAAGTGTATTGAGACGCATTTTTATTATATTGAGCATGCCAGACCAAAGCCTGAAAAAATGCGTGCGGTTTTGTTTGCCATTGTTGCCGATTACCAGAAAAACAGGGATTATGCCAAGGCTAATCAGGTGCTCGAAGAGGTCTTGAGCCTTTGCGAAAGTAAAGAGGATTTTGCTTATTTGTATTATTATCAGGCACAGGGCAGTTTCAATCAGAATAATTACGATAATGCCGTTGAGCTGTATAAAAAAGCTCTGGAGCAGGAAGCGCTCACGAAATATGATAAGGCTGTGGCTTTGTATAACCTGGGTTTCTGCTATGAAATAAGGCATAAGACAAAAGAAGCCCTCGCGGCTTATGAACAGGCTTTGCCCATTGCGCAGAATTCTTTAGTCATTGAAAATCGTATTAACAAACTACGGGGAAAAAAATAAAATATTTGGAACAGCAAAAACATAATAAAGAAAAAGACAAAATGGAGAGGGCTTCTTTTAGCACAGGAAGTGCGTGCCACGCAGTGCGAGCGAAACGATTTTCGCACAAATCGTGAGCGAGGGCGAGTGTCAAGCAGGACGCTTGACCGAGCGTCATCTTAAAGTCGCCCTCGCGGCTTATGAACAGGCTTTGCCCATTGCGCAGAATTCTTTAGTCATCGAAAACCGCATTAACAAATTACGGGGAAAAAAATAAAATAATCGGCAAATTAAAATTTGATATTTTTGAAACAACATCTTAACCCAATTTTCTTGTTTTTCTGAAAGAAAAACAAGCGATATGGGGGTTTGGGGGAGATTATCTCCCCCATAAAAAAGAAGAGAATATTTGGAACAGCAAAAACATAATAAAGAAAAAGACAAAATGGCGAGTGGCTTTTTTTAGCACAGGAAGTGCGTGCCCCTCGTACAGCTGTTAGGCAACTCAAAGAGTTAAGACTTACAGCTGGTAGAGGTTCTCGTACTTGGCACTTATGCATAGCGAAGCTATAAGCATAAAAGTGACCAAGTGACGCAGTGCGAGCGAAGCAAAAACCACGCTTTTTGCAAGCGAGATCGAGTGCATAACAGGAGCCACCGGAATGGCGGCGTAGCCGTTTGCGTTAGTGAGCAAAGCGAGCTTTACGCAAATGGACAGCAGAGATCGTTATACCGAGCGTCATCTAAAAAAGAAAAAAAATGAAATATTCACGATTTATTATTAACGCAAAAAATTTTATTGATAATACGCGGCTTTTCAAAAAAAACATCAGTCCGCAAACCTTGGGTCTGGCTCAGCTTTTTTCGTGGATTTCCTTTGTCATTATCATTATTTTCAGTATTTTTCTGTCTGTTTTTATTGCCACGAACACGCGCAGCAGCCTGATAAACAGTCAGGAATCCTATGCTCTGCTTTTGGCTGAAAACATGAACAGACAGATTTTCAGGCGTTTTACCCTGCCTGTTGCCTATGCTTCAGGGAGGGTGACCCTTTCCGAGCCTGACCAGTACCGCCTGCTGGACGAAGTGGTGAACTCGCTCATGCACGGGCTGCGCATTGAATCCATCCGCATTTTTGACATCAATGAAATGGTTGCTTATTCCACCAATAAAGAGGAACTGCAAAGCAAAACCCTGTCCACGCAGGGAGTAAAAAATGTTTTTGAGCACAAGGCGCACAGCTTTGAAATTAACTCTAAAATGAGTTTTTTACGGGCGCTTTTTACTCCGAATCTGCGCCATGAAACTTTTACCCTGCGCACAGTCTATCCTTTGACTATTGATTATGACATTGCGCCGTTCCAGAATATGAATGACGAGGACAAGCCGATTTTAGGGGCGCTGGAAATTGTGCAGGATGTCACGGACTTATATAAAATTGCTATCCGCTCCCAGTGGACTATTTTGGTTGGTTTTACTTTGTCCATTCTGATTTTGTTTGTGCTTTTGCAGACCATAGCCAAGCTGGCTGAACGCATTATTTCCGAGCGTATCAAGCGTACCAAACAGCTGGAAGCAGAACTCAATCAGAGTGAGAAGCTGGCAAGCATGGGGCGCATGGTATCCAGTATTGCCCATGAAATACGCAATCCGCTGGGAATTATCAAGTCCAGCTCGGAATTTCTGATTACGCGCGGGAATATGGATAAAACAGGCACGCGGCTTATGCAGGGCATTTATGATGAATCAAAGCGTTTGAGCACGACAGTTTCTGACTTTTTGGATTATGCACGTCCAAGAAAGGCGGGCAATGAGATTGTGAACCTGACGGAAATTGTGCACAAGGTCTGGAGTTTTCTGCAAACCTCTTTCACGGAAAAAAATATTACGGCGAAAATCGACCTGCCGCAGAGCCTGTGCATACGCGGTGATGCGGATTTGTTGTACCGCGCTGTGTATAATGTTTTTGTCAATGCGCAGCAGGCAATGGAAAAGGATGGAACGCTCACGGTTAACGGCAAGCAGGAATATGATTTTATTTATTTGAGTTTTACTGACAGCGGAACAGGCTTCAGCGGCGATATTACCAAGCTTCTTGACCCGTTCTTTACCACAAAAGATACGGGCACGGGGCTGGGACTGCCTATTGTGCAGAGCATTATCAAGGCGCACAGCGGGGAGCTGCATTTGAAAAATGCAGAAGAAAATGGTGTGATTTCAGGTGCTTGCGTGGAATTTGTTTTGCCTGTATCGCAGGATATGGAACCGGGCTCTGATTTGCCTGATTTGAAAGCTGACAAAAAAAGTGGTAAAGAAGAGAAAAAAGACGGCAAAACTGAAAATACTTTGGAAATTCTTATTGACGAAAAAAAAGAAGCGGATAAGGACGACGGGAAACTTCATTTTTAGCGGCAAAGAACGTTTAACGCAAATCAAAAAAAGTTATTCGCGCCTGCCTGTGCTGATTATAACGGCATCCGGCAGCAAAGCACAGAAGAATAAGGAGCAGCTATGTCTAACGGGCATGTACTGGTTATAGATGACGAAATAAACTATTTGACAATTTTGCAGGCAATTTTAGAGGACGAGGGCTACGAAGTCACCACCATGAATGACCCGGAAATGGTTATGCCGTATCTGGAAAAGGCAGAAGTGGACGTGGTGATTTCCGACATGAAAATGCCCAAAATGACAGGCAGAGAGCTTTTAGAGCAGATTAAGAAAAACTATCCGCGTTTGCCTGTATTGATTATGACGGCGTTCGGCAGTATTGAAAACGTGGTGGAAATGATGCGCCGCGGGGCTTTTGACTATATCACCAAGCCCTTTGCCAATGATGAGCTCCTGCTTTCTGTCAATAATGCCATGGAACTTTCCAAAGCCCACAGGCAGTACCAGATTTTGCGCGAAAGTTTGGAAGAGCGTTTCAGCTCTCACCAGATTATCGGCAAATCCAAGGCAATGCTGGAAACACTGGCACTGGTGGACAGGGTGGCACAGTCCAAGTCTTCTGTGCTTATCTGCGGGGAACCCGGAACGGGTAAATCTTCCATTGCAAGAGCACTGCATTTTTCTTCTCCGCGCAAGGATATGCCCTTTGTGGCAGTGAACTGCAAGGCGTTTAACACGCAGATGCTGGACATGGAATTGTTCGGACAGGAAAGCGCAGTGGGTGACACGGTTGCCATGAAACGCGGACGTATTGAGCTTGCTGACCAGGGTACGCTGTATCTTAGCGAAATAGCCAGTCTTTCCAATGAATTACAGGTAAAACTGCTGCGCGTTTTACAGGAAAAAACCATTGAGCGCGTGGGCGGAACCGAGCCTGTTTCTGTGGATATCCGTCTTGTTGTCAGCACGTCGGAAGATTTGAATCAGCTGGTGCTTGAAGGCAAATTCAGAGAAGATTTATTCTATCGCCTGAATGTGGTGAAAATTGATATGCCGCCTTTGCGCGAACGGCGTGAAGATATCCCGCTTCTGGTGGCGCATTTTATTGATAAAATTTGCACGGAAAATAATATGCAGCAAAAATATTTCAGCTATGAAGCGCTTAATTATTTGAATGGCTATGAATGGCAGGGAAATATCCGCCAGCTGCAAAATGTGGTGGAACGCTGCGTGATTATGGTGCCGCATCAGGAAATCAGGGTGGAAGATTTGCCTCCGGAAATCAAGGACGAAGAATCCCAGTTCACCAGTGCGGTGGACCTTTTGCCGCCTACTATGGATTTAGCGGAAACCCTCGATAAAATCGAAGGGGCGGTTATACGCAGAGCGCTTGTGCGGGCAGACTTTGTGCAGTCCCGTGCAGCCGAAATGCTCGGCATCTCCCGCAGCCTTATGCAGTATAAACTGAGAAAATATAATATCACCGGGCATTAATTTTTATTCCCGCAAAAAAATTTATTCAAAAAATCGTTTTATACTATATTCTCTTTATTCGTTATAGGCTTGCCTTAGAGTAATTCCGGTAAATCTTGCGACTTTTTATGCAGGGGAAAAACTTTTGAAAAAGTTTCTTCCCCTGCACCCCTTTACA
>CAOMFZ010000124.1 GCA_948482415.1 uncultured Mailhella sp. | reverse complement strand
TCTGGGAAATTTATTTTAAAAAGTTTTGTAAAGGGGTGCAGGGGAAGAAACTTTTTCAAAAGTTTTTCCCCTGCAAAACGCAAATGGACAGCAGAGATTCCACCGGAATGGCGACAAAGTCGGTTCTGTTAGGCGAAGAATGAACCTTACAGAACTGGACAGCAAAGCTAAAGTTTTTCCTCTGCATAAAAAAGTCCTAATGTAAAATGGAAATGCTCCAGAAAATCACGGGTAATAACGCTTATTTTTTCTGCAAAATGGCATAGTAGAGGATATCATGTCCTTTTAGCTGTGAATTAAGCGCAGAAGGGATAAGATATTCTTCATGCATAAGCTGCATGGCAGGAAAATCCGCCAGAAACTGTTTGAGCTGTCCTTTATTTTCACTGTCAAAAACAGAACAGGTGCAGTAAAATAAATAGCCTTTTTCTTGTAAGTGCGCATGGGCAAGTTTGAGGAGTTTTTCTTGGGTCTGTAAAATTTCCGCAAGGCTTTCTTTGGTAATACGGTATTTTACTTCCGGATTGCGGGCAATGGTTCCGGACGTGGAGCAGGGACTGTCGAGAAGAATAAGAGGGAATTCCTGCAGCAGGCTTTTTGGTATGCATTCCTCCGCCGGTCCTTGGATAATTTGCGGTGCAGGCAAATGAAGACGCTGTAACTCTTTGGCAAATTCATCAAGGCGGGCTTGACTTGGTTCGCTGGCCATGCTGACATGGATATTTTTTTCCAAAAGCGCAAGACTTTTTCCGCCGCGTCCGCAGCACATGTCCCAGAGCGGGGCATCTGCAAGATTATTTTCAGAAATAAATTGAGCGATTATTTCCGCAAAAAGCGCAGAAGCAATGCCCTGACGGGAAATAAAACCTTGTTTTGCCAGCCGTTTGAGTTCAGCTGCTGATTTTGCCCGTTCTGTCTGTTTTGCCTGTTCAATTTGCCGTGTCTGTTCTGTTTGTTTGGCATGTTCTGCTGTTGTGTCTGGTTCGGGCAAAAAAACAATGCCGGGACTGATTCGCACCAGCTCGCGGGGCAAGTCCATTTCTTTTTGTCTGTTTATACGAAAAGCGGGCAGCGGCGCAGAAAAACTTTCTTCCACAATGCGCTGATAAAACGTTCTGTGCAGATTATCAGTAAAAAGTTCAGGTAAATCTGCCAGTTGGTGAAGCCTGCGCAGGGATTTTTTACCTGGGATTTGATTGCCGGGAATAGGTGTTTTGATTTGTTCCTGAAAGTCGGCAAGTTCCTTTTCAACGCGTTCTTTATCCTTTAAAATGGTATGCAAAATTGCATTGAGGGCATGGGCTTTTGCTTGTCCCGCTTGCCTTTTAGTGAGTTCCACATATTCATTGACTATGGCATATTCGCTTTTGCCAAGAAAAAAAAGTTCATACAGCGCAAGGCAAAGGCACGTTTCCATGGCAGGATTTGGCTTTTTTTTGCAGACAGGCAGAAAGATTTGCCTGAGAAGTCCGCAGTTTCGCAGTACGCCGTAGCAAAGCGCCATAAGAAAGGCTTTTTCCTGTGTATTGTGTCCGCTTTCGGGAATTTTCGCATAGGCTTGTTCCAAAAGCACAGGAAAAGGCACGTTATTTTCTTTCTGCAAAAGCAGGTGCAGAGCCAGTTCCCGAATTGGTGCCATATTTATTCCTTTTTACAGCCTATTTATCAGCCTGCAAGAGCGCAAAACGGGCATGGCTGTTATTGCGCAAATAACCGTTTTGGAAAGACTTTGCGTCCATGCTGGGTTTGCCGGCTAAACGCAGTTGGCGTATACCGTAAAAGCTGTTCCCGCATTTAACTGTAATATAATTATTAAAAATGCCCGTAATTTCGCCGCATTCAGCCTTTTCCTGTTCTGCTGCGGGCTCGAAGTTCAAACGTTCCAGAGGATAGCCTGCTTCAATACGCACGGCAATGGGCTCTTTTCCGTCCAAGAGAAGGTTTGCCGTCGCACCCGGATTAGGGGAAAAGCCGCGTACATGATTATGGACTGCAAGGCTGGAGTTGGTAAAATCAATTTGCGCTTCCTGCTTGGTGAGTTTGGCGGCATGGGTGGCAAGTTCATCATTTTGTTTAATCAGGGTCACATCATTATTGCGGATAAGTTCCAGCGCTTCCAGCAGAAGCGTTGCCCCGGAATGGGCAATTTCCATGAGCAGCGAGCCGGCATTGTGGCAGTTTTCTTCAGTATCATTGATGGAAATTGCCTGCTGCAAAAGGGTAGGACCTGTATCAAGTCCCGCTTCCATGCGCATAATGGTAACGCCTGTCAGCGTATCACCATTCAAAAGACAGCGCTGTACGGGTGCGGCTCCGCGGTATTTGGGAAGCAGTGAGCCGTGTACATTGTACGCACCGTACTTGGGAATATCGAGAACTTCCTGCGGCAAAAGCATGCCGTATGCCGCCACCACCAGAATATCAGGATTGAGGGCGCTAAGTTCGGCAACTGCTTCAGGGTTATTGCGGAATTTTTCAGGCTGATAGACAGGAATACCGAGTTCTTTTGCCAGCACCTTGGTTTCAGGCTCAATAATTTTATTTTTTCCGCGTCCGCCCAGCCTGTCGGGCTGGGTGTATACTGCCGCGATTTCGCCGTGTTCGTATTCATGCAGTCGCTTCAAAATTTCAGCCGCGAAAAAAGGTGTACCCATATAAACGATGCGCATAAGTCTATCCTTTTTTATTGTTTTCCGAGTAAAAGAAATTCATCAAGCCAGGCAATGAGTTCACCGCAGCGCCCGCCTCCGTACATGAGCATGCCGAAAAGCTCCTGCCGCTGGGATTCCATAATTTCTGGGGAAATGCCTTCATTTTCAGCCAGACTGTCGCAAAGGCGGCGCGCAAGGAGCCAGCTTTCCGTGCCGTGGATAAAGAGCAACATATTTTCCGCAAAATGCAGCCCCTGAGTGACGACAAATTCTTCCCGCTTGTCGTTTCCGGGCAAAACCAGCGAGCGGGCAAGGGCAATGCGCAGGGCGTTTAATTGTGAGCCGTGCACGCTTGTATTCCAGCCATAAAGCCAGTCTGTACGCTTGAAAAGGAGATGCAAATCTTCGCCCAGCCGAAAAACTTTTTGCAGCTGTCCGCCCAGTTCGCGGAGCAATGGCCAAGTGGTTTGAAAATCCGTATTTATCCAAACGGGCGCAAAATTGTCCGTATTAAAAATATTTTTGCACAGCCCTTCTCCATGTACTTCAAAGGCACAGGATTTTGCTGTGAGTCGGCTTACATCACAGCCGGTCAGCAGAGAGCGCAGCATATGGGCAAAAATGGCATTGGCGTCTTTGGAGTCAGCAGTTTCCAGATGGCTGTAACTTAAAATATACTGCCCTTTATGATACCTGCCTGCAATAATGGCAGGCTGTCCTTCCAAAAGCTTGGGTTTCAGGCGTATGCCATATACATGTTCCCAGTCGTCAAGGGCATTTTGCGGCAGGGTGCTTATGGGTAAATCATGGCTGTAAAAATCTTCGCCCATGGAGCGGTAGCGGGCTAAAACACGAACCTTTGCTTTTTCCGGATTTTGCCGCTTTTCCTCGTCAGACGGTTCCTGAAAACGACCGGGCCACCATACAGGCAGGCTTGCCTTGTGCATGCCCTTCGGAATGAGGGGGTCATCGTAAAGATCGCAATAAATATGCCCGGAAATTCTGTGTTCTGTTCTGCCGTTATAAAAATCACGTCCCCAGGGACACAGCGCCAGACAGTCTTCTTTTTTAGGGGCTTCAAGGGCAAGTCCTGCACCGCCGCAAAACCCCATATATGCACCGCCCTCTGCCACAAAACTGCGGACAGCGTCCAAACCTTTGGGCGTGAGCAAATTGGCTTTTTGTTTGCCGGAACCGCCAGGCACAATCAGCACTTTAAAATTCTTTTTGCGTAATATATCGTCCTGACATTCTTTTGCGGTGATAACTTCATAGGGGAGACCGGTTTGGATAATGGCATTTAACAACAAATGTCCCCAAAGCGGTGAAGCGTCCCATAAAATTGCGATCATGATTGTTTCCTACTTGAGAAAATCAGGGGCTTGAGGCACGGCTATCCCGTTTTGGGCAAGCACCTCCTCAAAAACTTTGCAGGCAGCGGCGTGTTTATTTTCGCATTTTTTGAAACTTGGCTTTTCGCCGTTCAAGAGCTCAAGGCAGTGTGTTGCGCCAAGTTCCTGTTTGAAAGCAGCATGCAGGGCACGGATTTTTTCATAGGTCTGGAGTTTGGTTTGTCCTTTTTCCAAATTCCCGTCACTAAACAAAAAGCCCATAACCATGTACAAACCTGTCAAAAGTCCGCAGGTTTCCTGCATTTGTCCCATGCCGCCGCCAAAACCTTCGGCAATTTGAAAGAGATGTTTTGGGGTAATGGGCACTAAGTCCTGATAGGCAAGCACAATGGATTGGGCACAGTTTGCGCCTTTGGAATGTTGTTGTTTTGCAAATTCAGCACGAGTCATAATTTTTCCTTATTTATTTTGATTGGCAGTCTTCTGTTTGTTTGCCGAGTTCATATTCGGCCCGCAACTGCCCGCAGGCAGCTTCAATATCCTGTCCCTTGCTTTTGCGGATAATGGCGGTGACATTTTTTGCCCACAGCGCCTTTTCAAAACGCAGAAGATTTTCTGGTGTCGGGGCTTTGTAAGGGGAGCCGGGTGTGTCATTATAGGGGATAAGATTGAGCTTTGCTTTGAGCCGTGAGCAAATTTTAATCAGTTCTTTGGCGTCTTCCGGCGTATCATTAACCCCGCCGAGGACAAGGTATTCCAAAGTCATACATTCTCTTGTGCCCAGTGTGTAGCTTTCAAGGGCTGAAAGCAAATCCTGCAGCTGCCACTTTGCGGCTTTAGGCATGAGCATGGCACGTTTTTCCTGTGTGGGCGCATGCAGAGAAACTGCCAGATAGGCAAGGTTGCTTTCGCCCAGTTCCTTTAATCCTTTTTGAATGCCGCAGGTGGAAACCGTAATGCGACGAGCGGAAAATGCCAGCCCTTTGTTGTGGTGCAGTGTTTCAAGGCTTTTCATCAGATTGTCAAAATTGAGCAGGGGTTCTCCCATGCCCATGAAAACAAGGTTGCGGATAAGAGGGTGTGCCGGGTTTGTATCTTCAATAAAAGCACGGGCAGCCTGCACCTGTCCTAAAATCTCGCCCATAGTCATATTACGCTTGAAACCCAGTTTGCCCGTACTGCAAAAGGTGCATGCCATGGCACAGCCAACCTGCGTGGAAAGACACTGGGTTACACGGCCTTTGCCGTCTTTTGCCACGCTTGGGATAAGCACAGTTTCAATGAGTTCTCCGTCCTCAAGCCGCAGTAAAAATTTTGCGGTGCCGTCTTTGCTTTTGCTGACTTTTTCAATAACAGGACGGAATAAATATGCTTTTTCATGAAGAAGCTGACGAGCGTCTTTGGACATGTCGCTCATTGCATCAAAATCGGTGCAGTTTTTAGCCCAAATCCAGTTCCAAATCTGACCGGCGCGGTATTTAGACAAATGTAATTCGTTTGTTACAAAATTCTCAAGTTCTGGATAACTCAAAGAATTAAGATTGATTTTTGCGTCCATAGTTCCCTGTGGCATTGTCTGTAGTGATAAAATTTGCGATATAAGTATAGATGATTTGAGCAAAAAAATAAAGTTAAAGTTTTTTGGCAAAAGTATTGCGCCGCCACAAAAATTTAAGCCGGTAACTTATACTGATTACTTGCAATTATTTTTTGTATAAAGCGAAAATAAGAGGGAAAGAAATTGATTGACACAAAAAGAACAATCAGTTAAATTTATACACGAAATAGTAAGGAGAGTATATTTTTGTCCTTGGGAAGAACGGACATATACTGTTCTTGAGAGAAGTTTTTATTCCGTACTGCATTGGTTTTGATTTTCTTTGTTTTATAAATTTCTTGGTGGAAATTTGAGGGCAGATCAGGAAATAATCAATGCGTGCCGCAAAACTCTGTGTGAGGGGTTTTGGGTGTCTTTATGAGGAGGTTTCATGCTAAAACGTGCTCTAAAAGCATTTTTT
>CAOMFZ010000123.1 GCA_948482415.1 uncultured Mailhella sp. | reverse complement strand
GAATTTATGAGCGTTACAGATAAAGACAGCAGAGATAAAAGTTTTTCCCCTGCATTACTTTCAAAACTTTTTAAGCTTTCTTATAAAATTTGTTTGCAAAAATTTATTGAAGTACTCTAAAAATTAATAGGTATGTATGCTCATGGGAGCTGTGGGCAAGTAAGACACGCCAAGCCATGTTATCATCAAAAGGACAAAGGCAAAAGACAAAATATAAACGGCGATTTGCCTTGTTGTATTTTGCAGGCGCAGATGAATATACATCAAATAGCCAATGACTGTAATAAACGCCCAGGTTTCTTTTGGGTCCCAAGCCCAGTAATGTCCCCAAGCTTCTTTTGCCCAAAATGCTCCGAATAAAAGCCCCAGCAAAAGGAAGCCCAGTCCCACATAGACGATATTGTCCGTAAATTTCAATAATTCCTTATCTTCACTGCCATTGCGGAATTGGCAGATTAATTTTAAAGAACATAAACAACTGACGCCCAGCAGAGCATAGGAAAAAATATACACGGTCACATGGGGAATAAACCAATAACTTTGCAGGGCCGGCATAAGGGTTTTGGAATGAAGTTCCGGATTGACAACGTCTACAATTAAAAAGACACCGGCAATGAGACAGCTTATGCTCATAAGCCATGCATATTTCCAGCGGCAGGAAGCAAAAATCCCTAAAAAGGCAAGAAAAAATGCATACCAAAGCCGTGTTTCCCCCATGGTTCGCAGCGGAGGACGTTCCAGAAATATCCACAGCTGTGCGATAAAAATTCCCAGAACAGCCAAGCCGAGAAAAGCAAAAATTTCGGCAGGAGTTTCTCTTTTTTTATACAAAGCAAAATAGCCGGAAACAAGCCAGCAGCCTATGGAAAAAAGCACATACCAAATAAAGAAATTCCACATCATAGCTCTATCTCGTCAATTTCTCACAATTCTTTAACGCATTACATTTCTTGCCTTACAATTTTTTTCTGCCGAGCCAAATCAGGAAAACAGAACCAAGACAAAGCATAATAAGTCCGCAGTAAACAACATAAATCCATGGGTCATAGACCAGTTCAAAACTGCTGTAGTTTGACAGCGCGCCTAAATCTTCATCATAACCGTATTGATAAATAACCCATGAGCCCACCCGCAGAGGACTGTTGACTTCAAGTGTCGTGCGAATTTTCTCCCCATCCTTTGTTATGACTGTAATATCCGATAAAAAGCGTTTTGGGTCTGCTTTTGTCATCACAAGGGCATGCTCATCATTAAGATACAAGGCAGAAACAAATTGCTGCATATTGCCAGTCGTGACCCAGCCTGTTTTGCTTTCCCCTGTTTTTATATTGGCTGCTTTTATTTTGGCAGCAGGCGAAGAGCCAATCATATCATATTCTTTATATTCATTATTTCCTGCCCAAACTGCGTGATGATAATAGGTCAGGACTTCGAGCCGATAGCCGCCTAACTGTCCCTGTACAGTTTTGGGCTCAAGCTGAAAAAACTGTGGTTTGTCATGAGGCAGGGCGTCACCTGTTTTTCTGTCAATTAACACCAGTTTGGGCGGATAAAATTCCATGGAAAAATCATGAAGAGTAATGGCAAGCGGAAGTTCCATGGCTTCCCGGTTTTCATTATATACACGCCATTCCGTTTGATTTTCATCGACATACATGACAAAACGCTGCATATCGCCTGCACCAAATCCTGCACCTGCAAGAGCAAGAAACAAGCCTGCATGATTGATAAAAAAGAAAATATTTTTTCTGTTCCAAACAGTTAAGCGTTTGAAACTTAATGTACCAAGGGAAAGAAGCAGTAGGGAATATAGGAGAACAAACTGCCAGCTTCTTGTAATTATAGAAAATCCGAGTTTATCAAGAAGTGAATGACTGTGAGCCGCTGTCTCAAGCTGGGGAATAAGTCCCATAAGGAGCGTCAGAAAAAGCATGGCTCCCATAAGAACAATGGAAAACGGTATGCTCGTCAGCCAGTTTGTCAATGTATTTTTGAGTTTAGAAAGAAAAAAACAAACTATGCAAAGAGCAGTAAAAACAATATAATTGACAGGATTATGGAGCAGTAAAAAATTAAATGCCCCTGTCACATATTGCAGCAGGGTGCCAATACAAAATAAGCCCAGAATAATGAGGAAACTTTCCTGCCAGCCAAAAGGGGCTGTCCACAATGCTTTTTTATTCATAATAAAAAAGCCCCCGGATACCGCAAAGTATCCGGGAGCAAAAGAGATTATAATCTGCCGGCAGCCTTGGCTTCTTCATACCAAGTTGGAACAGTGGTTTCTAACCATTGCTGCTTCTTAGCCTTTTCTGTTTGGTAATCAAAGCCGATGTAAGCCTGAGCCTTTTCCTTGCTGGAGATGTCAGGAAGATTTACTTCTTGAATATCATGAGCAGTAAGAACCTTTTGCAGAGCCATTTGTGCCTGCAATGACTTATCTAAAGCATGAGCCAAAATGCGCTGTGTTTCAACAGGAGCGTGGAAGCTTGCGCCGTGAGAAGCAACACCGAAGTCCCAGCGCCATTGAGCTTGACGGATAAGCTTCAGGCTTTCCTGCATTTCTTCAGCTGTTGCACTATTTTGCCATGCAGCCTGAGCCATAAGGTGAGCCTTTGCAAGTTCCTTTTCAACGCGGTTACGAACTTCCATAATCTTGTCTTGATATTCGTAGACATAGTTTCTCAGCTTTTCTTCTGAATCTCTGTGACAAGTTTGGCAGGTGCCTGCAATATTGGCAAGAGGACTCATAACCTGGTGATCGGAGAACTTGATGCCGCCTTCAGACTTGTAAGGCATATGGCAGTCCGCGCAGGCAAGTCCGCGCTGACCATGAGGTCCAATCTTGAACAATTCATAGTCAGGATGCTGAGCCTTCAAAAGAGGAGCCTTGCTGAGTGCGTGTACCCAGTCAGCATAATCGATTTCGTCATAGTATTGTTCCATTTCTTCCACGGAGAAGCCCTTATCCCATGGGAAGGTCAAATACTTGCCGTCGCCCTTGAAATAGTATTCAACGTGGCACTGTGCACAAACAAGGGAGCGCATATCCTGAAGGCTTGCCTTGGTGACATCTACACCGCGTCTTGCAAATGCTTCCTTCAAAGCCGGACGGGTAATGGTCAAGTTCATGGTTTCAGGGTCGTGGCAGTCAGCACAGCCAAGAGGGTTGACGATTTGCGGACCCATTTGTCCAAATTTGCTCTTATAGAAATTTTCAACGCCAAGTTCCTGCATCATTCTTGGCACGTCAGGAGATTTACAGCTCCAGCAGGTAGCAGGCTGCGGACCGTCTTCCGGCTTCACAGGAGTACCGGTTCTAAGGCTTGCCGTAACGTCTTTAATGGTATACATATGACCGCGGGGAGCACTGTAATCCTTTGCAAATGCATAGCCTGCCCACAAAATAACCATTTCCGGACGCTTTTCCAGAACATCATCAAATTGGTTGCCCATGTATTTGCTTCTGAAATCCATATTTTCAGTGCGAAGCCAGGTATCATATTCTCTTGGGTAATTCAATCCCCATTTTTCAGCACGGGGTTCAATACCTGTAATTTCAACTTTTTTATTGTTATAAATTGACGCTACTTCCGCACGTCTTTCTGTTATTGAGGAAGCCAATAAGCCTAAAACAAAAACGACACACATGGTTATGGCAAAAATTACCCAACACCAAAATGAGCTTTTGCGTGGTGATTCCTTTGAGTTCATAACAAGTCTTCCTTTTTATCAGTGTTAAAATAAATCGTTCAGCCATTGAGGCACCGGAGATTTTGGAAACGGCACAATCGCATTGGGAGAAGAAGTGATATTGCTTATTTTCGTATGCGGCACATCTCTGTGGCAGTCCCAACACGCCATTGCACTGCCGTTTTTGGTATCTGCATATTTTACCATGCCTGTTTTTACAAATTCTGTATTCAGCTGGGTATGACAGCGGATACAATTCTGCATGATAACCTCATAACTGGCATCACGGGGTCTAATAACATCTGGTTCTGCTTTAGCAGTAAACACCGCTGCATGGTATAAACCATCTTTTGCTTTAAAAGCATATTTGGCAACAAAATTGTGCTGCGGAACATGGCAGTCATTGCATGTTGCCCAGTTTGCATGGGAACTTCTCTGCCATGATTGATACGATGAAGCCATAATGTGACAGTTTACACAGGCACCGGGATCATCGCTTGCATAGGAAACTGCTCTGGACATATACACAATATACACAAGAAGTCCTGCAATTATTCCCCCGCATATACAAAAGAGAACCAAAAATCTTTTAGGGAGCAAATCAAATAATCTGTTCATCAGCATGCTCCTTTATACTAAAAACCATGAATTCCCCATTTATTTTGCACAATACAAAATAATTTAAATTAAATATATCCTATTGCAGCCATTGGGTAAAGTACCAGTTGAGAAAAAGTTGACAGTACCAGTGTTCTATTTTTCACATGATACTGATTTATCTTTATACTTTGAAATTATTTATATTTTTTAAATACTCTTGCGATAAAAACAATTTTATGTTAATTATGAAGGAAACAAGAAGGAGAATGTATGTACGGAATTAAGCTTTGCAGGGACAGTTCTGTCAGTTTAGCAAAACAGTTGTATTCTGCACTGATTAATCTTATTCAGCAAAGCGTCCTGAAAGAGCAGGAACACCTGCCCTCCACCCGTGAACTTGCCAAAGAGCTGGCTATTTCCCGCAATACTGTCAATGAAGCCTATGAACTGCTTGTGACAGAAGGCTATGTCTACAGCAAAGCAGGTGTTGGCTATATTGTCCAAAAAAATCGTGCTGAAAAACAAGTACCGAAATGTTGTACGGAAGAAAAAAACAGACATGAAACAGAATATGACTTCTCTTTGGGCATTCCCGATATCCATTCCTTTCCTTTCTTATTGTGGAACAGCTGCCAGAAAAAAACTATTTTACAGTGCAAAAAAGAAGATTTTGCCTACGGAGATCCCCAGGGCTATTTGCCGCTGCGTCAGGAAATTGCAAAATGGCTTTTTCGTTCAAAAGGTTTGCAGACAGAGGAAGATAATATTTTTATTACAGCAGGCACAACACAAGCCATTAATTTTTGTCTGGAATTATTAAAACCTTTGCAGCAGACTTTTTTCATTGAAGATCCCTGTTATTATCCTGTTGCGCAAATTTTGCAGCGGCTGAATTTTTTATCCAAAAGTATACCTGTTGATGAGCAGGGAATTAATGTTTCAGAAATAAAAAAGTATAAAGACGCAATTTGTGGCTGCTATGTTACGCCGTCACACCAATTCCCTAAGGGAAGCGTGCTTTCTGATGAACGGCGCACGGATTTGGTAAAACTTGCAGTGAAGCGCGATTTTTATATTTTGGAAGATGATTATGACGGAGAATTCTTCTATGAGCACAGCGAGCTTTCTCCCCTTTATTCCCTTTGCCCGGAACGGGTTATTTATTTGGGAACATTCAGCAAAACACTTTTTCCTGCCCTTAGGATCGGTTTTATTTTACTCCCGCAAAAGTTTCATGCGCAGTGGAAAGCTCTGCGATGTATTTATGACAGACAAAGTGCCATTCATGACCAAATCACCCTTTCCTGTTTTATGCAGGAAAGAAAAATCGATACCTATATCAGGAAAATGAACAAAGTCTATGCTAAAAAATTACAAATACTTTTAGACAGTCTCAAAAAATATTTTCCGCAGGAACTGAAATTTCTTGGCATTAATGCCGGACTGCATATTGCCCTGCAAGTGCAGGGAGCACACTTTGACGAAAAATTTTATCAAAAATGTCTGGAGCATAAAATTGCCCTGTCTTTTTATCCCTGCAAATTTTATCAAAAAGAATTTATAGCCGCACAATGCGAACAGGATATTTTGTATCTGGGCTACGGCGCCATTGAAGAAGCGCAGATTGAAAACGCCGTCAAACGTCTGGCAAGTTTATTATAGAGCTTTTCCTGATAATATTCAGAATATTTTATCATAAAGCTTAAAAAGTTTTGTAAAGGGGTGCAGGGG
>CAOMFZ010000122.1 GCA_948482415.1 uncultured Mailhella sp. | reverse complement strand
ATTCGTAGTTTCCTGCGTCACAACGACTAAAGCAGCGACAGCAGAGATAATAATTCCCCCCAAGGAAAATAAAAATTACGAATGTTATGCGGAAATGCTCTAAACAAAAAGACCACCTGCGCCAGGCAAATGGTCTTTATTTTAACAAGGATTATCTTTTACAATGAATACAGAATGGTTGGTCCCAGGAAATAACAGAAAGCAAAAACTATCAGGGTAACCACTACGGTATTGCAAAATCCGCTCTTAATAAAGTCTCTTGGATTAGCATAGCCCTCACTTCCTGAAAGAACGATTGCAACAGGCACAGAAGAAAATGGGAACATGGTTGTGAGGTTTGAAACAAAACCAACAGAAAGACAAACAAGTAAAGGATCAAGTCCATACAGCTTCGCAATGGCAGCTGTAATAGGAAGCATAAGAGAAATAACAGCAAAGGCAAGAATAAGCTGTGAGAAAAATCCGGTGATAACGATAAGCAGAAACCAAATAGCCACAGGTGAAATATCACCGATAACACTCTTAATAATTCCTACAATCCAAATATCGACGCCGCCTTGCAGCAAGACTTGTCCAAAAGCAATACCGCCAATTTGCAGAACAATAACGCCCCATTCAATATTGCGGACTGCCTGCTGCCAATTCATTGAGAATACAAACTTATTTGTATTCTTATCCTTTTTGAAAGGAATGATAAATGTTGCAATACCTAAAAATGCAGCAATAACAGGTCCATTCATCATCTTGGCAATTTCCGGCATACCCAATGACATAAAGATTTTATTGCCTGAACTCCACAAAACAAGGGCAATAATCATAATCCAGATTGCAATATGTTCATGCAGAGAAACAGGTCCCAGGCTTTCAAGTTTATCCTTGATAAATCCGCCTTCAAGATTAAATTCTCCCCCTTTCTTTGTCGGGAATAAAAACATGGTGACTAAAAAGAGTGTAAACAAAATAATAAAGACCAAAGGCATACCAAGGGCAGACCATTCCATAAAGGTGACATCATGTCCGAGCAAAGTAGCAATCATGGCAATAACCAAAATATTGGGTGCGCCGCCAAGGGGAGTCCCCACCCCGCCTAAAGCCGGAGCAATAGCCGATACAGTAAAAAATGACCGTATCATATTGTTATTTTTATCATATTGACATGACTTTGCGATAGTGACCGCCACAGAAGCAAACAAAACAGTCAGGGGAATATTGGGTGAAATAGCTGATAACATACCAGCACCAAAAACAAAAACGAATATCATGCGCACAGGATCACCTTTGATAAAGGGCAAATTAAAACACCAATACGCATACCGTTCTATAAGGTTACTTTCTTTCCATAAACCAACAATAATAGTTGCACCAAAAATAAGCATCATTGCAGGGTGTCCCATCAATGCAAATACTTTTTCCGGCTGCATAATACCTAAAAAACCAAAAACAGGAATAGCAATAAGTGAAGTAACAGGAATAGGCAAAACTTCTGTCATCCACCAAACCATCATCCAAAGACAGGCAGCGAGGCAGCGCATACCGTCCTGATTCATACCTTCTAACGGTTCCAAATCATACAGTAAAAAACAAAGTGCCGGTCCTAAAAGAAAGAAAAAAAGCTGTCTGATCCATGGTGTTGAGATAAGCTTTAACATAGTATTCTCCTGCTGCGGCTGCCCATAAAAGGCAGCCGCAACACTTTATTTTTACTGTTATTTTTCTACTTGTCTGATTTCACGCCAACTTGTCTTCACTTCACCGTCTTCCAAGTAAACGTTGAGGAATTTATCCCCAAGAAGCGGGTTTGTAAATGGGAAATCTGCACGAATATGGTTTGCTCTGGTTTCCTTACGGGCAAGAGCAGCATTCATAAGTGCTTCACCGCAGTCAATAAGGTCAAGAACTTCAGCTGCACGCATGAGGGTATGAGAACAGGTTGCGCCCATTTGTTCCTTTGCCTTTTGACGAAGCTGCCCTAAATAATTCAAACCGGCTTTCAACAAGGTTTCGGAACGAACTTTATTTGGACCTGCCGGAGCATAATCGCTCATAATTTGCTGCAATGCCATATTTGCTTCTTTCCAGTCAGCACCTTCTGCTCTGTCCATAAAAGAGGAGAACAGTTCCATTTTTTCTTTCATTGCAGCGGTTTCTTCTGCTTTTTGGAATTCAACTGTCTTAGCCTGTTCCGCAGCAGCCTGTCCGCCAACCCAGCCAAGGTATGCAGCAAGAGCAATACCACAGCCGCCGTTGCCAACCAGATCACCGGCAGCAAATAAGCCTTTTACACTGGTTTCACCATTATCCTGAACATCAACGCCGCGGCCATGGAGGATCGGTTCATAACGCATAAATTCAACGCCGTTTTTATGAGGATCAATACCTTCTTTATCCATATGGTCAAGAAGTGCAGTAAGCCCTTCACCTTTCATAGCCCAGCGCATGTAATCCATATCTTCTTTGCTTGCGTCTGAGCAGTCCATATATGCTGGACCGGTACCCTTACGCATAACATCTTCAAATACAGAATTCCAAATATCACTGGTTACGTCACCATACAGCGTATCGGATTTATTTGTGAATGGACCTACCGGCTTACCGTCGGAATAACGGTATACGCCAATCCATGTTGCTTTGCCGCAGCGTTCAAAATACTTAGGGCCGGCATGGGTATAAGGGAACTCCAAGTTTACCATTTTGGCACCTACACGCCATGCCAGTCCTTGCCCGCCAGCACAGTTCGGACAGTGTCCGGTATTAAACATATATGCAGGAGTTGGAGCATTCAAATATAAACGGTGCGTAAGACCGGTAGCTAAAAGCACTGTTTTTGCGCGTACCGGTACAAAACTTGGTTCTTCTGTGGTTGTATCAAGAGCAAGTGCACCGGCAATTCTGTCCCCAATGCGGATAAGTTCAATAACAGGGTGGTGATTATAAAATTTTACGCCAACATTTTTTGCTTCACGAACCAATACTTTCTTTTGATCTGATCCGTCATATTTCAAAAATGCACGGGTTTTTCCGGGAAGGGCGTGACCTTTGCATTCCCAGTCTCCGGTAGGACGCATATTGACGCCCCATTCATCCCACATTTTTACCAAATCAAAACTTTTTTCCAAAAATTTATGCATAAGGCTTGGTTCTTTGAATGAACCGATAAGGCTTTGCATTGTTTGCTGAAAAACAGGCTCAATATCATCACCATGAATAGCAGGAACATATGCATTAAAATGGTCATTGCCTGTTGCACCTGAGCCGCTGCGTCTTGCATGGCTTTTTTCCATAATCACAACATTTTTACAGCCTGCCTTGCCTGCTGCAATGCCAGCCATAAGACCGCCGATGCCGCCGCCAACTATAAGAAGATCTGCTTCGATTACTTGCTTTACTGGAATCATACTATTCTCCTGTTACTTATTTTCATGAATTGATGAAGCATCAACATGCATTAAACTATATGCAAGAGGTACACGCAAAGAAATGGCTTTTGTTGGACAATCAAGGACACAAGAATCACAGTGCCAGCATTCTTCGGGAAACTTCACCTGAGGATATTTATCTTTTTCGCGGTTGAAAACAAATAAACTGGAATTGCAAATTTCTGCACACGTTCCGCAGCCTATACATTTTGTTTTATCAATTACTGGGGGCATAATAAAACTCCTTTTTTTGGTTTGTTGCTTTAATATAAGCATTTTCCGTGTCAAAACATAACATACTGTAATTACATGTTTTTAATTTATCAGAATTAAAAAAATTTGATTTTTCATGAAAAACACTATTGCATAATATAGTAAAATACTATATATCAAGCGCATGGATACACTCAATTTTTTCAAAACAAACGGCGAAACGTGCAAAATACTGTACAAAACTAACGGTCTTGATCACGCCATGCATTTATTATTAAAAATCATCAAGAACGTTTATCCGGTTGTGCGTATCAATATTTTATGCGGTTCATTTCAAGATAAGATTTTTATCCCTATTTTTGATACTGACCCTAACGGACTTGCCACTGTCAGAACAACCGATAATAAATTTCCTATTGTTGCCTATGATTCTTCACTCTTGGATCCTCTTATTATCAACGATCTTGCCCCCTATCAAAAACAAGCTGTCGAAGAAGACCCCAGCGCAGTCGACCTGCCTTTTTACAAACATTCTGCCCTCATTCGGCTTCCCTTATTTATAAAAGGTTCCTTTACCTATTTAATCAATTTTTGGAGCAATAAAGTAAATACTTTTCCGCCCCATGCTGTCAACGAACTGCAGACACTTATCAAAGCCATAAAAGAAGAACTGTATTTTGATTTTATTGATATCTCAATCCAAGAAGATACAATGAAAACAAAATCAAACTTCTTTTCCGATAAAACTCTTACACTGAGCGGCTTGGAAAATGTTGTCAACAAAATAAATAATGTGGCAAAAACTAACTGCTCAGTGCTGATTTTAGGTGAAACCGGGGTTGGGAAAGAAGTTGTTGCGCAGTCTATTCACAAGGCATCTCAATACAGCAACGGACCTTTTGTCAGCCTCAACTGCGGAGCCATTCCGCAAACACTCATTGAAAGCGAGCTCTTCGGCTATGTAAAAGGAGCGTTTACCGGCGCTTTATCCCAAAAAGCCGGCTATTTTGAATATGCCGACAATGGCACAATTTTTCTTGATGAAATAGGTGAAATGCCGCTGACAGCGCAGGTTCACCTCTTGCGGGTACTTGACCAAAGATGTGTCCAGCGCATAGGCAATCCTACCCCCATTCCCATTAATGTACGGGTTATTGCCGCAACAAACAGAGATTTAAAAAAAATGATTGCTGAAGGTACATTCAGACAGGATTTATATTATCGTCTGGCTGTCTATCCCATTCATATTCCCCCGCTTCGCGAACGCAAAAGCGACATTATTCCGCTGATAAAGCATTTTATCAAATTGAAAAACCACGAAATGGGCATAAAAATCCAGGCTACTCTCACGCAAAAAGAAATTCAAAAACTCACAGCCTACTCATGGCCCGGAAATATCCGCGAGCTCAGACAGCTTGTAGAACGGGCAATGATTGATTCCTATAAAAATAGAATAATCTGCCCGCTTTCCTTTGATATTCCGGAAGAACAAAAAGAAATAAAAAATACCTTTGATGAATTGGGCTGGCCTACCCTCCAGGAATTAGAAGAACGCTATATTAAAGCAGTTCTTGAAAAAACAAAAGGCAAATTATCAGGAAAAGACAGCGCTTCCGAACTCCTCGGCATACATTACACAACCCTGCGCACTAAGCTGAAAAATAAGGAATAAAATCACCTTTCACTAAATATTCTCAAATAATATCATTTAGCTGTAATAAATTATTGACAAAAACAATAAGTATTTGCTTTGTTTTAGTATCAGGTTGATTTTATAACTACAAAAGATAATTATAAAATTTTCTTTTTATGGGGGAAATGATTTCCCCCATACCCCCACATTGCTTGTTTTTCTTTCAGAAAAACAAGAAGATATATTTTATAGGCGATTGATTATCAACCTCTTTCTATAACAAAGCGTAAGTATTCTTGACTTCTGAAAAAATGTACTTACAATATAATTACAAAATATAAGACAGTATTATGAATTTTACTTGGGATACGAATAAGGCAATAAAAAATCTGCAAAAACACGGTGTTTGCCATTGCTACCGTGAAAATAATGAAACAATTCGTATTATTTCTGCCAGAAAGGCAACAAAAACAGAACAAAAAGAGTATGAAAGGAGAAAGCAAAATGCGTGCCGAGTATGATTTTTCCAATGCAATAAAAAATCCTTATGCAAGAAAGAATAAGACAAATATTACTATCCGCCTGGATGAGGATGTTCTTGACTATTTCAAGGAATTATCCCAAAAGCTGGATATCCCCTACCAGACACTTATCAACTCTTTCTTGAAAGACTGTGCCAAAAACAAAAAAGAATTGGCATGGCAGAAATAAGTTGCCTGTAACTTGCTGATAAAGGAAATACGCCGGCTTAATTTCAGAGCATTTCCACTTAACATTAGGATTTTTGTTTTTCTTGGGAAAATGATTATCTCTGCTGACGCCATCCGTAACGCTTATAAACTCGCAAACGGCTACCGCTCCCCCAATCCCCCTCAAAGCCCTGTTATGGA
>CAOMFZ010000121.1 GCA_948482415.1 uncultured Mailhella sp. | reverse complement strand
TAAACAAGCGGGTTTTGATGAATCTGCTTTTATGACGATATAGCGGAGCCTCAAATATGACGAAAGAAATGAAAATACAATTTGAGGCAAATTTAGACTATCAACAACAAGCTATATCTTCCGTGGTGGATCTTTTTAAAGGACAGGAGCAGAAGCAATCTCTATTTTCAATTGTTGATACTGTGTTAATGGGGCAGAAATTTACAGATACCGGGATTGGCAACTGTTTGGATTTAGATGCGGACGAGCTGGAAAAAGTACAGAAAAACAGACAAAATTGCCGTGAAAAAGACTATAAAGAGCAAGCTGTTCATTTCAAAGAAATTTTGCATAATTTGCAGATAATTCAGGAAAGAAACGGCGTTCTTCCCAATACGGAGTTAACGTCCCTTGATTTCGATATAGAAATGGAAACAGGTACAGGGAAAACCTATGTTTATTTACGTTCTATTTTAGAATTAAATAAGCAATATGGCTTTACAAAATTTATTATTGTGGTGCCCAGCATCGCGATTAAGGAAGGCGTTAATCACAGCCTGGAGATTACGAGGGAACATTTTGCGCATATTTTTCAAAATTTGCCCTATGAATTTTTTGTGTATAACAGCAATATGCTGGGGAAACTGCGTTCTTTTGCTGCCAATAGCATACTTTCCATTATGGTTATTAATATTGATGCGTTTAAAAAAGATTTTGCAGAAAATGAAGACAGCCAAGAGAATGAACAAAACAAGAAAACCAATGTTATCAATAGAAAAAATGATAAATTTGACGGCATGAAACCTATTGATGTTATTGCGGAAACCAATCCGATTGTGATTATTGATGAGCCACAATCTGTGGATAATACTGATAAAGCAAATCAAGCCATTGAACGGTTAAATCCGCTTTGTATTTTTCGGTATTCTGCAACGCATAAGCAAAAGCATACACTGTTATATCGGCTTGATGCTGTAGACAGTTATGAACTTGGGCTCGTAAAACAAATTGAAGTTGCCAGTTTTCAAAGTGCAAATAATCATAATGTGCCGTATTTTTGTCTAAAATCTGTAACGAATAAAAATAATTCTATTTCTGCAAAAATTGAAATTGATGTGCAAAATAAGAATGGCAGTATTAGCCGTAAAGCAGTGACCGTTAAAAAAAATAGCAAATTGCAGGACCTTTCCGGAGGAAGAGAGGTTTATGAGAATTATATTATAGAAGAAATTTATTGCGAAAAAGGGCAGGAAGCTGTTTATTTTACGACAAAAAGTGAAGAATTAAAATTAAATGTTCCTGTTGGCGATGTAAATGACGACCTTATAAAAAAACAGCAGATACGGAAAACCATTCAAGAACATTTGGATAAGGAATTAATTTTTAATCCGCAGGGAATAAAAGTGTTAAGCCTTTTCTTTATTGACAGGGTGTCGCATTATCGTGAATACGACAGTAAGGGAAATACCAGGCTTGGAAAATACGGCAAATGGTTTGAAGAGGAATACTCGGCGTTAATATCCAGGGAAAAATATAAAAATCTGAAATATTCCACTGTGCCGGCTGCAAGCGTGCATAATGGATATTTTTCTCAAGATAAAGGCAAAATAAAAGATACACAGGGCAATACGAAGCTTGATGAAAATACCTATGATTTAATTATGAAAGACAAGGAAAAGCTCCTTTCTCTTGATAATAATCTGCGTTTTATTTTTTCTCATTCTGCTTTGCGTGAGGGTTGGGATAATCCGAATGTATTTCAAATTTGTACCCTTAATGACACCAAAAGCGAAATAAAAAAGCGGCAGGAAATTGGGCGTGGTCTGCGTTTATGTGTCAACCAAAATGGGGAACGCCAATATCATAAGGATTATAATATTCTGACTGTTATGGCGAATGAAAGCTATGAAGAGTTTGCCCAAAAACTGCAAAAAGAATATGAAGATGATTTGGGCATACGTTTTGGGGTTATTCAGGAACACACCTATGCTAATATTTCATATATCAATAAGGCAGGCGAAAAAACTGTGCTTGGAATGGAAACTTCCAAAGCTCTTTATGCCCTTTTTCTGGAAAAAAATTATATTGATGACAGGGGGAAAATTACGGATACCATGCGTCTTGCCGTGAAAAACGGCTATTGTGATTTGCCGGAATGGGTTGAGCGTGAAGCTGTTATGGCAATTCAAGCGATGAATAAAAAACTTTGCGGTAAAATTGAAATAAAAAACAATAAGGATAAAAAAGTAGTAAAGCTCAATAAAGCAGTTTTCTGTTCTCCTGATTTTGAGGAATTATGGAATAAAATCAAGTGGAAAACAGTATATAATATTCAGTTTGATTCAAAGATATTAATTGAAAATTGCAATACGGCTCTTGCAACGCTTTCAGATCGTTCCATTACTGCTCCAGAACTTTATTATAAAAAAGGAAGCGTGGAGCTGGAAAAATCCGGTGTGCATACACGGGAAAAGAGAAATGATTTAATAATTGAAAAACTGGACTTTTCTCATAAACTGCCTGATATTTTGACCTGGCTGCAAGATAAAACAGGACTTACCCGCAATACTCTTATTCAAATTCTTACAGGAAATGACAGTTTGGATTTTTTCTTGAAAAATCCACAGCAATATATGGAAGAAGTGTTAAAAATTATTCACAGAGAAATGAAGAATTGTATTAAAGACGGTATTAAGTACGAAAAACTTGGCGATAACGAATTTTATTCTCAAGAGCTGTTTGAAAATAAAGAACTTATTGCATATTTTACAGAAGAACAGGAAAAATCAAAATCTGTGTATACACATCTTGTTTTTGACAGTAAGGTGGAAGAAAAATTTGCAGAAGATCTTGAAAATAATGAAAATGTAAAATTATATGTAAAATTACCTGATTGGTTTAAAATTTCTACGCCGATTGGCAGTTATAATCCTGATTGGGCAATTTTATATGAAAATAATGAGAAAGAACAACGCCTTTATTTTGTGGTGGAAACAAAATCAACTCTTGATGAAGATGAACGGCGTGGAAATGAAAATATTAAAATACGCTGCGGAAGAAAACACTTTGAGGCACTGAAAACGCAGAGTATGGATAATAGTTTACGATATGATGTTGTTGTGGATTATGAAACATTTATTCATAACATGCCTGAAAAATAAGTTCATATGGATTGATTGAAATAGTCATTTGAATTTCCGCATAAATTATCCTTCACAATTTGGCGTAAACAGGTTATAAGCTTTTCAGTATAATTTTTTTGTGTGGAATTATAATGGATTTTATTGTTGTATATAAATTACTGACTGTGCCTGTAGTCATTTTGATTACGACTTATTTGGTTAAGCGCTGGGGAGCTTTTGTCGGCGGTATTTTTGCCGGGCTTCCGATATTTTCCGGGCCGACTTCATTTTTTATTACCCTTGAGCAAGGGGCAGAGTTTTCGTATCTTTCTTCTTATAGCAATTTGATTGGCTTGCTTGGCAGTGCGGTAACTGCACTGCTTTATGCGTGGATTGCCTATTTTGGCGGCAAGTTCTGGTTTGCTTTGCCCTGTGCCATTTTAGGGTATTTTTTGACGAGTTATTTGCTGCATTTTCTTCCGGAGTTTTCGAGCATTGTTATTGTGCTGGCGTGTTCTTCCTGTCTTATTGCGCATATATTTTTACCGCGTCCAAAGGTGGAAAATTTTTCAACAACAAGACCGCGCTGGATAGTTTGGGTGCAAATTTTATTTGGCTCATTTATGGTCTACAGCATTACGGAAGCCGCAGAATTTCTTGGACCGCAGTGGAGCGGAACAATCAGCTGTTATCCTGTGATGATTACGGTGCTTGCTCCGTTTACACACATTGCCAACGGCGTGTATACGACGATAGCCGTTTTGCGCGGTTTAGCTGCCGGCTGGCTTGGAACTGCGGTTTTTGCGTGCATGGTAATGCTGACTGTTCGGCATTATCATATTAGTTTTGTGTATGTTTTAGCAGGTACGCTTTCTTGTGCGAGTACGGTTATTTATTCACTTTTAGTTATGCATTTTGATAAGAAAAGAAATATGAATTAATTTTGAAAATGAATTGTTTTTTTAGCATCCATTAATTTTCTTGTCAAAAATACTTCTATTGCTGTTTTATAACATACTGAAAAGATTAAGTAAATTTTTTTCTTGTTTTCTGTACAGTCAGAATTTTTTTTATTATACTGCCGGAAGTTTCCACTTTGAAAAGAGGTAAATATGGCACAAATGGAACAAAGGGACTCATTTAAATCCGGATTTGGATTTATTTTATCCTGTGTAGGGTCTGCTGTAGGCATTGGGGCAATCTGGCTTTTCCCGTATCGTGTAGGCGAATTTGGCGGAGCTGTTTTTTTAATTCCTTTTATGCTTTTTACTATTCTTCTTGGTTTGACGGGCGTTATTGCGGAAATGGCGTTTGGGCGTTCCGTGAAAACCGGGCCTATTGGTGCGTTTAGAAGAGGTTTGCAGCAGCGAGGTCAGGAATGGGGAAAGTGGCTGGGATTTATTCCCGTGCTTGCTCTTTTGGGCTTGCCATGGGCTATGCTGTTGTGGTGGGCTGGTTTTTGAAATATACTATTCAGGCGTTTACGGGCGCTGCCATTTATAATGGCGACAGCACGGCATTTTTTGTGCAGATTGCGGGGAATTTGGGCAGTTTTTCATGGCACTTGATTGTTTCTGCCGCCATTCTCGCAGTGCTTTGCGGCGGCATTTTGAATGGTATTGAAAAGCTGAATAAAATACTCATGCCTGTCTTTTTCGCGATATTTCTTTTTTTAGTGGCGCGCGTGGCATTTTTGCCGGGTGCCGGTGAGGGCTATAAATTTTTGCTTTCCCCTAATTGGAATATGCTTTTAGAGCCAAAAATTTGGATTTTTGCTTTGGGACAAGCTTTTTTTGCTTTGTCTCTGGCAGGATCCGGAACCATTGTGTATGGAAGTTATCTGAGCGAAAAAGTTGATGTTTTTTATGTGGCAAAATATGTTGTTTTCTTTGATATAGCAGCGGCAATCTTATCTGTGCTGATTATTATCCCCGCAGTATTTTCCTTTGGCATGGAACCTGCCGCAGGTCCGCCGCTCATGTTTATGGTTATGCCGGAAATTTTTAAACAAATTCCTTTTGGCTCAATCTTGGCGGGGATTTTCTTTTTGGCTATTTTGTTTGCCGGGGTAACGTCCTTAGTCAATCTTTACGAAACACCTATTGAAGCACTGCAAAAAGAATTTGGCTTATCCCGTAGGCTTGCTGTGACGATTGTGGTCTGTGCCGGCTTTGTTATTGGCTTAGTTTTTGAAAATGGCGATATGCTTGGCATGTGGATGGACATCATCAGTGTGTATATTATTCCGCTGGGAGCATTGATTTCCGGGGTCATATTCTTTTGGGTCTGCAAGCCTGCCTTTATCCGTGAACAGTTACAGCTTGGGCATGATAAGCCTGTGAGTGAAGCCTATATTGCCCTTGGCAGATATCTTTTTTGCGGCTTGACGGCACTTGTTTATTGTATTGAAATCATTAGGAATTTATAGTATAAAAGCCTGCCGTGTCAGGCTTTTTTTGGATTTATATGTCTTATCTTGAATTGTTCCTGATTGCTGTGGGGCTTTCCATGGACGCCTTTGCTGTTTCACTGTGCAAGGGCTTGGAAATGCGCAGGTTTCAGTTTAAAAATGCCTTGATTTTAGGTTTATTGTTTGGGCTGTTTCAGGCAATAATGCCTTTGCTTGGATTTTATTTGAGCAAAAATTTCGTGCAGTATATGGAGCAGTTCGACCACTGGATAGCCTTTCTTTTATTGCTTTTTATCGGCGGAAAAATGATAAAGGAAGCGCGTGAAGAAGAGAATAGGCAAGAGGGTAAAACGGGTTTTCAGTTTTGGGAGCTGATTATTCTTGCTATTGCCACCAGCATTGATGCCTTTGCTGTGGGCATTACCTTTGCTGTGCTTGCAGATATTGATATTTATTTTGCCTGCACATCTATTGGGCTTGTGACCATGTTTTTATGCATAATCGCAGCATGTATAGGGCATAAATTCGGCACAAAACTGGGGAGCAGTGCGGAATATCTGGGCGGGGCAATTCTTATTTTGCTTGGCTGTAAAATTTTGCTGGAGCATTTGGAATTGTAATAAAAAAAGCGAGAAATGGGGCATTTCCGCATACCATTCGTAATTTTTATTTTCTTTTGGGGGAATTATTCCCCTCAAAAAATCAAGCAACCCCTTTGGGCTTGATTTTTTCAGGACGAGAACTTTTTAACATATTGTAGGCGTTATATGGCTGCGCCATG
>CAOMFZ010000120.1 GCA_948482415.1 uncultured Mailhella sp. | reverse complement strand
TGCAAAATTTTACAACTGGCTATATTGTGATTATATTCACAACTAAATATTTCTGTAACCTATAGCCAAGGATAAAGAGATGATATTACAAGAAACACTGAACTTAGTTCGTGAGGCACAAAAAAAATTCAGTGAATTTTCTCAGGAACAAGTAGACAAAATTTTCCGTGAAGCAGCCCTTGCTGCAAACCATGCCCGTATTCCCCTTGCAAAACTTGCTGTCGAAGAAACGGGTATGGGAATTGTAGAAGACAAAGTTATCAAAAATCACTTTGCGTCTGAATATATTTATAATGCTTATAAACATGAAAAAACCTGCGGCATTATCAAAGAAGATTTGAGTTTTGGCACCGTGCGTATCGCTGAACCTATCGGCGTTATCGGCGGCGTTGTTCCTACCACAAACCCAACGTCAACCGCTATTTTTAAAGCGCTTATTGCCCTGAAAACACGCAACGGCATTATTTTCTCACCTCACCCGCGCGCTAAAAAATGTACGGTTGCCGCAGCCAAGCTTGTTTTAGAAGCTGCCGTCAAAGCCGGCGCACCTGAAAATATTATTGGCTGGATTGAAGATCCGACTCTTGAAGATACACAGGAACTGATGCGTTCTGTAGACCTTATCCTTGCAACAGGCGGTCCCGGCATGGTAAAAGCCGCCCACTCATCAGGCACACCTGCCATTGGTGTTGGCTCCGGCAATACCCCTGTTATTATTGACGAAAGCGCAGACCTCAAATTGGCTGTCAGCTCCATTCTCGTCTCTAAAACCTTTGACAACGGCATGATTTGCGCTTCTGAACAATCTGTCATTGTCCACTCAAAAGTATATAAAAAGGTAAAAGAAGAATTTGCCCTGCGCGGTGCTTATATTCTCAATTCCAAAGAACTCCAAAAAGTCCGCAGTATTATTTTAAATGATAAAGGAGCCTTAAATGCCGGTATCGTCGGACAAAAAGCCTGCACCATTGCAAAGCTTGCAGGGCTTGATATTCCGGAAGAAGCAAAAATCATTATCGGCGAAGTGGAATCAACCGCCCTTTCTGAACCTTTTGCCCATGAAAAATTATCTCCTGTTCTTGCCATGTATCAGGCTTCTTCTTTTGATGACGCCCTCGAAAAAGCCAAAACCCTCGTCACCCAGGGAGGTCCCGGACATACCTGCGGCTTATATATTAATGATATTCTCGAAAAAGAAAAAGTTGCCCGCTTTACTGAAACCATAAAAACAGGCAGAATTCTTATCAATTCTCCGTCTTCCCATGGCGGTATCGGCGATTTATATAACTTTGACATTGCCCCCTCACTCACATTGGGCTGCGGCTCCTGGGGCAGAAACAGCGTTTCTGAAAACGTTGGCATCAAACATTTATTAAATATTAAAACTGTCGCAAAAAGAAGAGATAATATGTTATGGTTCAAAGTACCGCAAAAAGTTTACTTTAAATTTGGCTGTCTGCCTGTAGCCCTCCGAGAACTTGCCGGCAAGAAACGTGCCGTCATTGTCACCGACAAACAGCTTGCCCAGCTTGGCTATACTGACCATATTACGCCGGTTCTCGAAAAACTCAATATCCAATACAGAATTTACTCTGATGTTGAAGCTGACCCAACCCTTGCTATTGTACGCCGCGGAACAAAAATTCTTCTGGATTTTCAGCCTGATGTCGTTATTGCCCTTGGCGGCGGTTCTGCCATTGACGCAGCAAAGATCATGCGCGTTCTCTATGAATATCCGGACACTAACTTCATTGATTTAGCCATGACCTTTATGGATATCAGAAAACGTATTGTCGATTTTCCAAAACTTGGCATCAAATCTGATTTATGGTGTGTGGCGACCTCTGCGGGTACGGGCTCCGAAGTAACGCCGTTTGCCGTTATTACTGACGAACAAACCGGCATTAAATATCCTCTTGCGGACTATGAACTCACTCCTAACGTTGCTATTGTTGACCCTGAACTCATGCTCTCCATGCCAAAAGGTCTGGCATCTTCTTCCGGCATCGACGTTTTAACCCACGCTATTGAAGCCTATGTTTCCATTATGGCAACGGAATACACCAATCCGCTTGCCATAGAAGCTATCCGCCTTGTTTTTGACAATTTGGAAACTTCTGTCAGAGAAGGCGCAAAGGCAGTCTACGAAAAAGAACGCATGGCAAATGCTTCCTGTCTGGCAGGTATGGCATTTGCCAACGCTTTCCTCGGCGTTTGTCACTCCATGGCGCATAAGCTTGGTTCTCATTTCCACTTGCCGCATGGTATTGCCAATGCCCTCATGCTCGAAGAAAGCATTTACTTCAATGCTTCCGACAAGCCAGTAAAAATGGCAGCATTTTCTCAATATGACTATCCAAAAGCCTCTGAACGCTATGCAAAAATTGCAGAACTTGCAGGACTTTGTTCTGCAAAAGACAGCACTGAACAAAAAATCAACGCTCTCATCAAGCGCATTAAAGAATTAAAGGCGAACATTGGCATCAAGTCCTGTATCAAGGACTACGACATCAAAGAAGCTGATTTTCTTGCTGAACTGGATACCATGGTGGAAGAAGCATTCAATGACCAATGCACAGGCGCAAACCCACGTTATCCGCTCATGAGTGAAATCAAGCAAATGTACCTCAATGCCTACTACGGTGAAAAGAAATAAATTAACGTAGCTTCTTGCAGGGGAAAACTTTTTTGAAAAAAGTTTCTCCCCTGCAAAATTCTCAAGATTTACCGGAAACGCTCTAGAAACATACAAAAAAGAGAACAACGCACACACACTGTTCTCTTTTTTCTTTATTTATGATTTGCTGAAATTATTTCAAATTCACTTCACGAACTTTAGATGAATCACCGACAGCCACAGGCTTTTTATTATGGAAAAGCGTAATTGCTGAGCCATTGGCAATTTTGAAATACAAACTTTGTTTGAAATTGAATACCCGCTGTTCTCCCCGTTTGAGAATAAAATGTCCGCTTTTGCCGTCTTGATTATACTGCATCCAGCAATCTTGTTTTGCATACATAACAGCTTGCTGTTCGCCTTTTTGCGGTTCGGCAACATTTTTCCAGTCAATAACCTGTGCAGTTGGATATTCCTTTAAAAAGCTTTCCAAATCAACCGGTTGAGTTTCTTCTTTCTTTTGTTCCTGCTCTTCAGTTTTTTGCATAACTAATTCAGCAGTATTTTGTACCGGGACATTTCCGGCTTTATCATTTTTTCCGTTTTCTTTTTCGGCAGCAGTTTGTTGTTTTTCATCAGGTTTATTATTATCTTTTTGTGCAGCGTCTGTGTTTTCTTCAGCTTTTTGTTCAAAGACAGCAGATGCACTTTTTTGTTCCGCCAAAGCAATTTGTGAAGCAGCATCTTCTTTGTTTGTTTCTTTTTTTACTGCCGGAGCAGGCTCAGCCTTGGCTTTTTCTTCAACAACGGCTGTTTCTGTCTTATCACCGCCAAACATATCGCTTTGTGAGAAGTAAAAATATGCACTGCCTCCTAAAATAGCCAATACCAAAAGCTGAATTGCCAATTTTTTATCACGAGGTTTTGCCTTTTCTTCTTCAGGTTCTCCATATTGAGGTTTTAATGCTTTTTCCACAGCAGTATCTTCTGAAAATTCTTCAATATTTTTAACCAGTTCCTGATATTCGGCAAAAGAAGAACCTAAATATTGGACATAACACTTTAAAAAGCTTTTATAATATGTTTCATAGCCAATCACTCCCAAATCGCCCTGTTCAATCGCCATAAGACTTTGCTTGGGAATTTTTATTGCTTTTGAAACATCTTCTATGCTAAGATTTTTACTTTCTCTTTTTTCGCGTACTAAAGAACCAAGTTCAGCTAACTTCATAATATTATCCTATTTTATAGTTACAATAGCTTTCTTTTCCAAGCCGGAGATATATTCCTCAATTTTATTTCCCGCTTTCTGCATGCGAAGTCCGTCACGGATTTTCACAACAAGATTTGGGTCAATAATTTCTGATATATTTTTGCTTGATGTTGTTTTGGAAAGAACTTTTGCCTGTGCATAGGCGCCATTAATAGAAAAAACTTTAGAAACTTCACCCTCTTCCAGACCTTGAATAGCTGTCTGCACAGGAGAAGCAAGGTCAGAAATAGCCATTTCTCCTAAAACACCGCCATTTTCAGCATAGGGTCCAACGGAAATTTCTTTTGCAGTGCTTTCAAAATTTTTTGGGCTTTTTATCAATTTTTCTGCATTATTATCCATATCATCGCCATTTGCATAAACAAGAAGGGCAACATTTGCTTTTCCGGTAATTTGTCCGCCGTTTTTGAGATAAAAATCTAAAATTTCATCATCAGTCACAATAATTTTACGAAGAACATTTTTATTAATAAGCGCCTGCGTTAAAAGAGTATTTCGTACTTTTTCCTTATATAGCTTTTCATCATACCCTTGTTTTGCGAGATTTGCATAAAAAGCGTCTCTGGAACCGCCGGCCTTATCAATAGAATTTTGAATTTCTGCATTCAAAGCCTGGTCATTAATTTTTATGTTTTGATTATTTGCTTCCTGAATAATAATAGATTCTTTCACCAAATCTGACAGCACTGATTTTTCAATTTCTCTTCGTTCACCTGCACTGACTTTTTGAGGATTAATCCCTTTTGATGCCATATATAAACGAACATTTTTATCAAGCTGCAAAGAAGTAATCATTTCATTATTAATAGTTGCCGCAACGGATGCTGCCGGAGCAGCATAACTTATATGGGGAGCAAAGAATATGCTCAATGAAATCAATAAGGTAAGTATTTTCAAAGGAAACTCCTTATAGAAACTTTTTTTATATTACCTTGTTTTGCCAATATTGGCAAACAAAGAATGGCTATTTTTTAATTTCTCGCAAAACATCGTGTAATTTTGATATGTTAGCATCATCATTCCCTGTATTTGCTTTGTTGAAATCTATCATGGACAAAACATCTTTAAAAGAATTGACCACAGAAATATCAGAATTTTTTATTGCTTTTGCCAGCCAGTCAGCATAGACCTCCGGCAGTTTTTCCTGCACCAGACGTTCCTCGGCAAGTAAATATAAATCAACCGCATCATCTTGTTTTGGATTTTCAAGCTGCTCCAAATACAAAATATAATTGGTTTCTCCGTCATGCTGAACAGCAGAAAACGTATGCTCGCCCATGGAAAGCAAAACAGATTTATATTCATCGGGCAAACTGTCGCTGTCAAAAAGCGCCTTGTACACCACCGCACCTTTTTCTTCATAATAATGGATAAAATCTTTGCCGGAAAAACTTTTTTCAGACACAGCATCTTTTGAAAAGGTTGTATCTTGCTGAATTTTATTTAATAATTCTTGACTGCCAATAAGTTTATAAAATTTAATTTTCGTGAGCATATTTTGCTGTTCTTTTATTTTTTCCGCATATTGAATGGTCTCTTCTGTTGTCAGAGAAATTTCTTTTTGCAGAAGTGTGTGCAAGGCATCATTTTCAACCTGAGCTTTAAGCTGTTTAAGCCATTCTTGATAATCAATGCCATATTCAGCTAAATAATCTTCAAAGCGCTGTTGTTCCAAGAGTTCGCCATAACTTTTTTTGATTTTATTTTCATAGGCAGTCACTTCCTCCTGGCTTACAGCAGCATTTCTCTTTTTTAATTCCTGAGAAATAAGAACCTGAATAATTCTGTTGTATAAAATTTCCGCATATTCTTTTTGCACGCGTTCCACATCAGGAGCCGGAGAATTGAGATGGACATTGCGCATATCATAGAGCTTTTCAACTTCTTCAAGACTTATGGGTTCCCCGTTTACTCTTGCTAAAATACTTTCGTCATGATGCTCAAAAAAAGAAACCAGCCGCTGATAATTGAAAGCAAACACACCAAGCACCAAAATAATAATAAGAACAAAAAGTATATTTTTTTTCATATTTTCCCCATTCGTATCGTTATTTATCCTTTAAAGACAGTAATAAATTTTTGGCAGTACGAACAATTTGCGCATTGCTGTCAGCTTTTTGCACAAAATCTTTCAGCTGAATTTCCAGACTTGCAGGCGGATACAGTTTTGCCGTTCTGCTGTTTTTTTGAATAAATTTAATCAGCGTTTCCACAGCAACCTTTTTCTGTCCGTCCATGAAACTTACTTTTACTCTGTCAGCATAAATATCAGCTTTATACACGCCAATATTTTTCATTTCAAATTTAAAATCCAGCACTTCAATAAAGGTCAGCATTTCAGCCGGCAGCTGACCGTATCTGTCGCGCAGTTCCATTTCTATGGTATTTCTTTGCTCATTGTCATATGCACAAGAAAGCATTTTATAATATT
>CAOMFZ010000119.1 GCA_948482415.1 uncultured Mailhella sp. | reverse complement strand
CATTCGTAATTTTTATTTTCTTTGGGGGAAATGATTATCTCTGCTGTCGCTATCCCCCTCAAAGCCCTGTTATGGACGTTGTCCATAACAGGGAATAAATATTCTTGATGTTAACAGAAAACGCTCTAGTTATTATTAATCTCTTGGTTCACGGTCACGGCGTGGTTTTCTGTCGTGACGGTCACCGCGGTCTCCTCTGTCGCCCCGATTATCTCTGTCGCCGCGGTCTCTTTTTTGAGGGCGGGCAGTATCTTCAGGGTTCCATTCAACGCCTTGCGCTTCCAAAAGAACGGCTTTGCGGCTTGCACGGATTTTATCGCCATTGATTTCAATAACTTTTACCTGCATGTCTTCGCCAAGGTGAGCAACATCTTCGGTTTTTTGTACACGTCCAAGGTCAAGCTGGGAAATGTGGACAAGGGCTTCCACATTAGGGAGAACTTCAACAATAGCGCCAATTTCCAAAATTCTGCGAACTTTAGCTGTATAGTTTTTGCCAAGTTCGGGTTTTTGGTCATAGTAAAGTACCATTTCTTTGGTTTTTTCCATTGCTTCATGGGTTGGAGCAAAAATACTGATTTCGCCGCTGTCATCAATATCAATGGTAGCACCGGTTGCACTGGTAATAGCCTTGATGTTTTTGCCGCTGGGACCAATAATCATGCGGATTGTATCAGGATTTACCATGAGTTTGGCATGCTGCGGAGCGTATTCTGATAATTCTTTGCGGTATTCAGGAAGTGCTGTGAGCATGGTTTTCAAAATATGCAGGCGGGCTTCTTTTGCCTGAGCCATGGCACGAGCCATAACATCAGTAGGAAGACCATTAATTTTGATATCCATTTGTACAGCGGTAATACCGTCAGCACTGCCGGCAATCTTGAAGTCCATATCGCCGAGGGCGTCTTCGTCACCTAAAATATCGGTAAGCACAAGGTATTCGTCATTTTCTTTGATAAGACCCATAGCAACACCGGCAATAGGCGTTTTAATGGGCACGCCTGCGTCCATAAGAGACAGGCAGCCGCCGCAGACAGCAGCCATGGAAGAAGAGCCGTTTGATTCCACTGTTTCAGAAACAACGCGAACAGTGAACGGAAATTCGTCCTGACTGGGGATAATGGCTTTCAATGCGCGTTCAGCGAGGTGTCCGTGTCCAATTTCACGGCGTGAAATACGCATGGGTTTTACTTCGCCGACACTGAATGGCGGGAAGTTATAGTGAAGCATGAAGTGTTTTACTTCATCACCGCTGTTAATGCCGTCTGTGCGAAGTTCGTCAGAGCTTGCACCCAGAGTGGTCACAACAAGTGCCTTCGTTTCGCCGCGGGCAAAGATAATGGAACCGTGTGTTCGTGGGAGAACGCTTGTTTCAATTTCAATAGGACGGACAGTCTTGGTGTCACGGTTATCAATGCGGGTGCCTTCCTGCAAGATACGCTGACGCACGATTTTCTTTTCCAAGTGTTCCAAAATAGCGTCAACTTCTTTCAAAGCCTCTTCGTTTTCAGCATAAGCCGGGTCATTTTGCATGATTTCGCGAACAGCGTCTTTTACTTGCTTGCGGGCAGCCTTGCGTTCCAATTTATCAGGAACACGAAGAGCTTTATCCATGCCGGCATCAAGAGCCAGTTTTTCCACATGGGCATAAAGGGCTTCGTCGTCTTCTTTTGGAGTAAAGGGAACTTTTGTTTTACCTGCCTTTTGCGCAAGTTCTTTTTGAGCTTCGATAAGAGGCTGAATAGCTTTATGTCCCCATTCAAGGGCTTCAATAATCACATTTTCAGGAACAAATTTTGCTTCGCCTTCAACCATGACAACAGCGGTTTCAGAGGCTGCAAAAACAAGGTCAAGGTCGCTTTCTTCCAGTTCCTGCACTGTTGGGTTAATGATGAATTGTCCGTTTACGCGGCCAAGTCTTGCGCCGGCAACAGGACCGTCAAAAGGAATATGGGAAATGCAAAGAGCAGCAGATGCCGCAGTAATGCATTGTACGTCAGGCATATTTTTGCCGTCAGCAGATAAGACCTGTGCCAAAACCTGTACTTCATTGGCGTAACCTTTTTTGAATAAAGGACGGATTGGGCGGTCAATCAAGCGGGAAATAAGGGTTTCGTTATCGCTTGGACGGCCAATTTCACGGCGGAAGAAGTTGCCGGGAATACGGCCTGCCGCATACATTTTTTCAGCGTATTCAACAGTAAGAGGGAAAAAGTCCCTTGGGGTGTCAAGCGGAGTTTCGCAAACTGTTGTGAGACAAACAGTTCCTTCACATTGAATCCAAACAGCACCGGCAGCCTGACGGGCAATTCTGCCGGTTTCCAAAATAATTTCTTTACCGCCGACATTGGCAGTAACGCGAGTGCAATCTAATAAACTCATTTTTTTTCTCCTGTGTAAGGAGATTCCGTGAAAAATACTAAAAAAATTCAGTCCTTTTCACGGACCCTCCATTACACGACTACTCTTAAGATAAAGGGGAAGATACCTTCCCCTTAAAATTACTTACGCAATCCAAGTTTTTCGATGAGAGCACGATAACGTTGGATATCGGTTTTTTTCAAGTAAGTAAGAAGTTTACGACGTTGACCAACAAGTTTCAAAAGACCGGTACGGCTGTGAAAGTCTTTTTTGTGGGTTTTGAAGTGTTCCGTAAGACCATCAATACGAGCGGTTAAAAGGGCAATTTGAACTTCCGGGGAACCGGTGTCGCCTTCGTGTTTTGCGTGAGCAGCAATAACTGCTTGTTTTTGAGCTGCATCCATAGCCACAGCACTATCCTCCTGTCCATGAAAACATGGAGTTAAAGGGTTACAAGTCCCCTTAGTATTTGCCAGGAATTTTTGTTTCCAAGGATTTTTGCTTCGGCAATTGCCAGAATATTTCCCTGCCAGCGCAGAAATACTTTTTCATTTTCCGTAAAATTGCTGTCCGTTGTTTGAATGGGATTGCCATTTTTGACAGCTTTTACATCACTATCCAATAACTCAATTACTCGCCAGTTTGGCAAGCCTTTTTCCAGAGAAATAAGTTTTTCAGTCAGTATTTCCGGATTTTCCTGCAATTCTTCAAGTGTTACAGCTTCTTGAAGTGAAAAAGGGTGACTATACTCACGGGTAAGTTCTGTGAGCATTGCTCCGCATCCCAGTCGCATCCCCAAGCTGTGGGCCAGGGACCGTATATAGGAGCCAGAACTGCAAGTTACCCGAAATCGCATGCATGGCAAATCCACCCATTGAATTTCGGCATGCGAAATATGAATTTCTTTTGTTTTGACAGGTACTTCTTTTCCTGCACGGGCAAGTTTATACAGTGCCTGTCCATTATGCTTTGCTGCCGAATAGGGAGGAACTTCCTGAATGGACGTCCCAAGCCAATTTTTTACAGCATTTTCAAGCATTTCCTGAGTAATAAAGGAATAATCCTTTTTTGTCAGGATCGTTCCTTCAGCGTCCCAGGTATCCGTTGTTTTTCCCAGTTCCAGCGTACCCGAATAGGTTTTTTCGCCATTTTCCAAAAGATAGCCGGATATCTTGGTCGCTTCTCCTAAAAGCACTATAAGAAGTCCTGTTGCCATGGGGTCCAGAGTGCCGGCATGGCCAATTTTCTTTTGTCCAAGCCTTTTAAGACGTCCAATGGCAAAGGCGGAACTCATGCCTTTAGGTTTGTTGAGTAAAAGAATACCGTGTTTTTGTTCCATAAATAGATAAATAGTGTAATAAAATCAAATTGTTGGTCACTTACTTTGTTTTGTTTTGTCCCATAACAATAAAATTTTGACACAACAAAAAACACGTTTCTTTTAAAAACGCTTTTTCTTTTTAGCTTACTTTTTTGCCTTTGTCCAGCAAAAATAAGGGATATTCAAGGGTTAAGAGGGTAAGTTTTGCTTTTGTTGAAAAGAAAAGAATAAATTATAAAAAATAGATAGTATTAACAGGTGGATATACTTTTATATGAAAATTAATAATCCACCAGTTCAATGTCGCTCCAGGTCATTTCTTCAGCGCAAATGGATTCCATCATGGCAAGACATTTGTCCATGCGGGACCGTAAATGGCGTTCTTCATTGCTCAGGGAAACAACTTGCAGGCGGAGCTTAGTCAGAGAATTTTCTGTGCCGGCTTCTGCAATCGCCACATTAAAAGTGTTGCGCACCTTGGTTTTGAGACTATTGGCAACACGGCGTTTTGCCTTGAGATTATCATTGCCGTGCAGCGTATATTCAACGGTTAATATGGCAATGAGCATAAATTTTCCTTCGTGTAATCATACTATAAATTAAAAAGAATAACTGCCCGGTATGGAATTATTTTTGTTTGGAAAGAGTTTCTCTGGCAATTTTTTTGCTTTCTTCCACTGCCGGCTGGTCATAGGGATTAATGCCCAGAAAATGAGCCGTTAAAATAGTTGTCATGCACAGCTCCCACATGATTTTTCCAAGTGCATATTCATCTGTTTTTTCAAAATCCATACTGCACAGAGGGATATGGTGATTTATCATGGATTGTCTTGTTGCCGCTGCTTCAGCCTGAAGTATGTCGGCAATATTTTTGCCCGCAAGCCACTGCCATTCTGCGGGAAGATTTTCGGAGATTTTGCAACGGTTATCAAAATTTTTTGCGGAAGAAGTGAGAAAAATAGCTGCCTTATTGGGTTTGCTGTCTAAAAAAAGCTGTAAAATAGAGTGCTGGTCTATAGTTCCAAGAGCAATAACAGGCGTTGAACCTTTGCCGTTTTTGCCCAGACTTTCAGACCATAATTGTCTGAACCAGTCATTTAAACTGCACCACTTGGGAATATAGTTAAAAAAGATAAGGTCGTCATAGCCGCTTTGCATGGTGCTGTAAGTAAAATTGGCTAATTCAAAAAGGCGGGGCAAAGGGGATTTGCTGTCATTTAAATAGGCAGAGCACTGGGCAAAAAATTCATTTTTTGTATCTGATGCCCCTTGGATAAAGGCTTTATAATCAATGCCGAGGAAAAGAGCCGGCACCAGACCCACTGCACAGAAAATGCTGAAACGTCCGCCGAGAAGCTCCGGCACAGGAAGAGATTTATAGTTGTTTTCTTTTATTTCCTGACGCAAAAAGCCTTTTTTTTCATCAGTAATGACAAAAAAATGTTTTTGCCAGTTTTGCGGAAAACAATCATGAAAATGCTCTTTGCAAATAAAATACTGGGCAATGGTTTCAAGGGTTGAGCCGGATTTACTGATTGTCAGCACAAGAGTTTTTTCCAAAGGAAGCCTGGTCAGGCACTCTGACAAATGCACGGAATTGACATTATCAATAACCCATAAATGTTTTTGCGGGCAGAGGTTTGGGCTTGATGTCAAAACGCATTTATCCTGTGGACTGAATGCTTTTTGCAAAGCATGCGGACCAAGGGCAGATCCTCCAATTCCCAGCAATAAGAGGTGGTCAAATTCCGCAAAATATTCCTTATAGTCTTCAAGTTGTTTGAATAGTTCCGGAATAAAATCAAGGGTTGCAAAGGGAAGCTGCTCTTCCTGCAATGTTTCGATGCATTCATGAATGACACGAATAGCAAGCGGATCTTCGCAGGGATAGGAAAATTGTTCAGCATTATAAAAATTCATGGCTAGTCCTGACGGGTTGATTTTGTAAGGGCTATTTATAATCGACTAGTTATACAGGGCTTTTTTTATGGCTGCCAATGCTTTTTTTAATGTTTCATCAGAAACCGCATAGGATATTCTGATGCAGTTTGCAAGTCCAAAGGCGTCCCCGGGCATAACGGCGACTTTTGCTTCCTCTAAAAGATAGGCGCAAAGTTCCTGTGCATTTTTGTATTTATCGCAGAAGAGCGCGCTGACATCAGGGAAAAGATAAAAAGCTCCTTCCGGTTTTGGACAAATAATGCCTTTCCATGAGCTCATTTCCTGCCAGGCAAAGTCACAGCGGCGCATAAATGCTTCACGCATGGAATAAATGCAGTCATAGGAAGAAGTAAGGGCTGTAACGCCTGCTTTTTGAGCTATGGAGTTGATACTGGAGGTGATTTGTCCCTGCATTTTAATCATTTCTTTGATTAAATCCTTATGGGCAACAGCAAATCCCAGACGCCAGCCTGTCATGGCAAAGCTTTTAGAAAATGCATTCAAAAGAGCAATATTTTCAGGGTACTGCATAAAAAGCTTGCTTGCGCTTGATTGACAGGACGGATTATACACAAGCTGTTCATAGACTTCATCTGCAATGACAAAAATATTTTTTTCTATTGCCCAGTGCAAGATTTTGTCGAGTTCTTCCTGCGTATATGCCATACCGGAGGGATTGCTGGGGCTGTTTAAAATGAGAACTTTTGTTTTGGACGTAAGGCTTGCGTTCAAAGCTTCAAGGGAAATTTTGTAGCCGTTTTCAACACTTGAGGGTACAAAAACAGGGTTGGCACCTGCGAGAACTGCCATATCGGGATAGCTTGTCCAGTAGGGAACAGGAATGAGCACGTCATCGCCTTCATCTAAAAGGCAGAGCAAAAGATTATACAGGCATTGCTTGCCCCCGTTTCCCACAATCACATTTTCACTTTTGATGTCGATATCATGCACTCTTTTGTA
>CAOMFZ010000118.1 GCA_948482415.1 uncultured Mailhella sp. | reverse complement strand
TATGGACGTTGTCCATAACAGGGAATTAATATTCTTGATGTTAACAGGAATTGCTTCAGAGCATTTCCGGAAATAATTGCAAATATTTCATAATTAAACTTAAAAAGTTTTGTAAAGGGGTGCAGGGGAAGAAACTTTTACGAAAAGTTTTTCCCCTGCATAGAAAAGTCGCAAGATTTATCGGAATTGCTCTATAATTATATTTTGTGGTTATAAAATCAACCTGAAACTGGAATAAAGTAAAAAATTATAACTTGTTACACAGAAATGTCATTTGAAAAATATCAATCAGTAAAAATATCCTGATAACATTCAGCCGGAATGTCTTTACCTGTCCAGAGTTTGAACTGTGCTTTTGCCTGTTCTGTAAACATGGTCTTGCCGTCCTGACAATAGACATCATATTCACGGGCCTTGGCTAAAAAAGGTGTGTCTTTATAGGTCAAATCATAGGCAAAACGAACATCTGAAAAATTCTTGCGCGGACTTATGGCGTCTCCGCTCCACTGCGGAATAGTATTCACTGCCAAATCACAGGCAAATTCGTCATGCTGAAGCGGAACATAGCAAAGTCCGACCTTTGTATTTAACCCATGTTTCTGCAGCAAATTCAGGTGATTTTTCATGTGCACAATCAGTGTCTGAACCTGCTCTTCCCGCCGGGCGCAAATATAAATTCTTTGTAAGTCCTGCAAATGCAAAAGAGCCACCAAAACTGCGCAAGCCGCTCCTCCTGCACCATAAATCAAGGCAGAAGCAAAAGGTTTATTCTTTTGCAAATATTTTTCCAGCGGAGCGTAAAAACCTGCAATATCCGTATTTTCAGCCACCAGTTTGCCATCCAGCCAATACAGGGTATTGCCTGCACCTGCAAGCTCAACTTTATAACTTATATAATCGGCGATTTCCAAAACATGTTTTTTATGAGGAACAGTAATGGAAAGCCCCTGCAGCGGAAAAGAAAAATCTTCTTTTCTGTACGGAATAAGCGATAAATCCTTTTGATATAAATCACGCTGACTGCCCAAATAAGAATAAGGCACAAATTTCTGCGCATTTTTCTGCGTGCTGCCTGTCCGAAAATACTGCATAAAGTCTGCAAAATTTTCCACTTCATAGGCAAAATAGCGAGCTTCAATTCCGTAATAATCAAAAGCCCGCTGGTGTATTAAAGGACTGAGGCTGTGAAGTACAGGGTTTCCAATTACAGCGTATTGTTTGTTCATACTTCACAGCCTCCTTATTTTTTCGGGCAATTTCGCCCATTTTAATTCAGCACGATTTAATTGTCAGTCTTTGCGTCCAAATCCTGCTCATCAGCCATAAACACATCATCTTCAAATTGGTCCTGGTCAGCAGTGAGTTCTTCCGGTATTTCGTTATAATCATTACGTTTCTTCATAATAATTACACGTTTTAACACGCCGTCGCCCACGCTTCTGGTCTGCACATCGGGCTCATCCTGCAAAGCAAGGTGAATAACACGGCGCTGGTATGCACTCATGGGACGGGTGGATTGAGAGCGGCCTGTTTTGCGCAGTCTGTCTGCAAGCATAAACGCAAGTGACTGCATGCGTTCGTCCTGACGCTGATGATAGTCGCCGGTGTCTAATTGAATACGAACCTGCACCTGCATTTTTGTGGTGATAATGCGGGCCAAAAGGTATTGAATGGCGGCAAGGTGCTGTCCTTCTCTGCCAATCAAAAGCCCGGAATCTTCGCTTTCAACTTTTACCAAAACGCGGTTTTCTTCCACTTTGATATCCAGTCCGCCAAGTTCTCCCACAATAGGCGTAATAAGCTTGGTAATGGCTTCTTTTACCACCTGCAAAAGCTTTTCCTGATCAAGTTCCAGCAAGTTGACGCGCGGTAATTGTACGCCGTCGTATTCAACCGTATTTTCCGGCTTTACATAATTGTGCCGTGGAGCCTGATAGCGCGGCTTATAATCATTTCTGCCAAATTTTTCATAGCGGGGACGGTCTGATTTTTCATATTTATCAAACTTGTCATACTTATCAAAACGGACGGGCTTATCCTGACGGTCGAATTTATTGTATCTGTTGTTTTTTTCATAATTATCGCGGTTATCATACCGTCCGCGGTAATTGTTTGAATAGCGGTTATTGCGGGTGTTTCTGTGATAACGGCCGTTTCTGTCCTGTTCGTATTCACCGCTGGCAATGATTTCCGCTTCCGTCATATTGCCAAGATAGTTGGCACGCTGCATGGCTTCTCTGTCCATTGCTTCAAGCTGACGTTCATCCAGTTCTTCTTCAGTATGAAGAGCTTGTTCTGTCTGCATTTTGGCAAGGAAACGTTTTTGGCTTTCGCCCTCTTCCTCATCTTCCGCTGCAAACTGTTTGTCAAAAGGCTTTTCAAAGGATTTTTCCAAAGCTCTTTCAGGGCGAGGCTTTTTATATTCGGTTCTGTCCTTATTATACTCGGCACGTTCCTGATTTGGACGGGGTTTTGTCTTTGGACGGCTTTGGAATTTTTGTTTTTTGCCTTCGTCAATATTGAAATCAGAAAGAGAAACAACGCGGGCGCGAATTTTAGCTTTTCTTGCGCCAATCAATCCGAAAACGCCCATTTTTGCGTCTTCTATGATTTCTATTTCCAATTTTTCACGTTCAGTGCCAAAAAAAGCACAGGCATCTTGTATTGCGGAATCTAAATTTTTAGATTGAAATTCTTTAAAATTACTCATTTCTACCTCACTTTACGCAAAGTCCACCATTGCTGTGCAATGGAAAGAACGTTGTTTGAAAGCCAATAAACAACTAAACCGGAAGGGAAGTTCAGGAACATAAAGGTAAAAATCAATGGCATGAGCATCATGACCTTGCGCTGGGTCGGGTCGCCCACAGCAGGAGAGAGCCATTGCTGCAAAAACATGGTTGCGCCCATGACGATGGGGGTAATATAGAGCGGGTCTTTGACGGAAAGGTCAGCCAGCCACAAAATATCCGTAAAGGGCAGATAGGTAATAAATTCCGCATGACGCAGGTTTTCGGAATTGAGCAGTGCATTATACAGTGCAACGAAAACAGGGAGCTGTACCAAAATGGGCAGACAGCCGCTCATCGGATTGATATTGTAGGTGCGGTATAACTGCATCATTTCGCGGGAAAGAGCCTCTCTGTCATTGCCGTATTTCTTTTTGATATCTTCCATAAGCGGAGCAATCTTTTTCATTTGTTCCATGGACTTATAGCTTTTCTTGGTCAATGGCCAGAAAATAATCTTAATAAAGACAGTCAAAAGGATAATTGCCACACCCCAGTTCACAACAAAGGATTGGAAGAAGCTAAGGAGCCATAAAAGCGGTTTTGCCAAAATTCCAAAGAAACCATAGTGAATGGATTTTTTGAGTTCATTGGGTGCTGTGTCCAATAATTCTGCATTCTTAGGTCCAATCCACCAGCTGAGCTCGCTCACAACAGGACTTCCGGCATTGACAGTTACAGGCTGTTCTTCATAGGCAACACGCCACACATCGTTTTGAATGCGGGCTTTAAGCATGCCGTTTTTGCTTTGCGGCGCAACAGCTGCAAGGAAATAGTTGTTGCTGAGCCCTGCAAAATAAAGCGCACCGCTTTGCACTTTTCCCTCATCACGGAGCTTGCCGGCATCGCTGTCATAATCATAGCTTCCGTCTTCATTCCAAACAACCTGCATGGGGTTATAGGTTGAGGAGCTGGAATATTCAGTACCGGCTAAGGTATAGCCAACGCGGGCAATAAATGCTTTGCCCTCTTCGGCATTATAAATAATTTTTTCGTTGATAAGATACGTTTTCGCGTCAAAAGTGAGCTCTCTGCGAATAAGCAGCCCGTTCAGATTTCCCTCGAAAACAAGAACCTGCCTGTCGTCATTTTCCAAAATCAGATTATCAGCACTGATTTTCCAAGTTCCTGCGTTCCATGAAGGCTGACCGTTGATTAAAAGTCCCATGGGAGAAGCGGATTTTGCAGTTTTGCTGATCATATCCAAAAAAGGAGAATGAGGAGAACTTGTTTCAGAAATGTCATTTAAAACAAAAGACTCCAATACACCGCCGGCGCTGTGAAAAATTGCCGTGTATAAAGGAGTTCTTACAACAATGTTTTTGCCCTCGCCGGGAGCAAAAAAAGGCGTTACATTTAAATCTGCGGGAGTAATTTCCTGTGCCGCAGTATTTTCGGCAGCCTGTGTTTCCACTTGTGCAGTTTCTTCAGTCTGCTGCTGTGGAATCCACCCCATTTTGTCAGCAAGATATTGCCAACCTACTAAAATCACAAAACAAATAACAGTAGCAATAATAATCCGTTTGTTTTCCATTGTTTTCCTACTTAACTGTAATTTTTGATAGTATACCTTGTACTATTTTTTTTAATATAACACTGCACGGCTCTATATTTTCAGGAACTGGATCAAATCCCCCCTCGCACCATGGATTGCAGCGGCAAATTCTTTTTATGCCAAGCCAAATGCCGCGAATGACACCATGCTTTTCTATCGCAGCAGCTGTATATTCTGAACAGGAGGGATAAAAACGGCAGCGTGCAGGATATAAAGGTGAAATACAAATTTGATAAACCCTGATAGGAAAAATAAAAATTTTCCTAAATAATGCCCCCTTTTTCATAATCATTTAATTGAGAAATAAGTTTCGCAGCAAATTTTTACAACAAATCATTATAAAATAAAATTTGCCGAAGCTTGCTCATTTCCATTTTTTTTCGCATTAAACTTTTCTAAAAATGCAAGTAAATCTTTTTCAACATGAACAAATTGTAAAGTATTTGCGTCAACATGTTTTTTAGGAACAACCACAAATTCATAAGGAAGCAGCTTAGCAAAATGAAGCCGAAAAAACTCGCGTAAAATTCGTTTTATTTTATTCCTGTGAACGGCATTTCCATTTTTTTTACTGACAGCCAATCCAATACGGGCGTTAGGTGCCTTTTTTACAAATACAAGAAAGAGTTTTGTAAAATTCTTTTCACCTTGATTATAACAGGCTTGAAATTCTGTTCTTTTGAGTAATCGCTGATTTTTTTGCCAACAATGGGGCATACTGAGCCTATTGGATTTTTAAATACATAAAGGACACCTATAAATAGGGTTCCATTTTTATAAGCAGAGGGCGGAGAAAACCTCAGCCCTGCTCATAAATTAATAACCGTTTAATTATGCAGAAAGTGATTTACGGCCTTTTGCACGACGACGATTGATAAGAGCACGGCCGCTTGCAGTTGCCATACGAGAACGGAAACCATGAGCACGTTTTCTGCTGATCTTACTTGGCTGATATGTTCTTTTCATAGTATTCTCCTTAAAGGTTTGAACAAAAATACATATCGACTTAAACGAATAACGTCAAGATTTTAATTAAGTATTTAAAAAATTAATCTTAAAATTCTTCAAAAGGAAGATACTCACGGCAGGCTAAGCGAGGAAGCGTTCTTTCCAGCATAATGCCGTCAATATACGGTGTATTATAGCTATAGGTCATATGCATGGCTTCATATACAAAACGTCCTGCCCTTGCCATAGCCATGGGCAGGCTGTCTTTTTGCAAAAGTGCGCCAAGCAAAACAGAAGAAAACGTATCTCCCGTGCCGGGGTAAGAGACAGGCACCCTTGGGCTTTTTGCCTGCCAGAATTGTTTATTTTCCGTATCATAGGCAATAATGCGGACAATATGTTCTTCTTCGCAGGGAGCTGAAGTAATAATGACAGATTTTTTCTTTTTGGAATTTCCCATATCGGCAAGAGCTTTCAAACAATCCTTTGCCTGTTTGGTGCTGATTTTTTCTTCATAGGGCACATCAAGCAAAAAGCATACTTCTGTAAAATTCGGAGTAATAATATCTGCCTTTGCCGCCAGCCTGCGCATATTTTTGACAATTTCATCGGTTTGGGTAGGATAAAGTTTTCCGTCATCACCAAGCACAGGATCAACCAGAAAAATGCTTTCTTTTTTGCCAAGACTCGCCATAAGCCTTTCCACAATATCCACCTGTGCCGGACTGCCTAAAAATCCTGAATACACAGAATCAAAATACAAATCCAGATTTTCCCATTTTTCCGCAATTTCCTGCATTTGTGCCGTCAAATCAAAAAAAGAAAAATCCTTTATACTTCCCGTTTGTGAGGAAAGAACAGCCGTAGGCAAAGGGCATACCTGCATGCCCATTGCAGAAAGAACGGGAATGGCAACAGTCAAAGAAGCACGGCCGTAACCGGATAAATCATGCACTGCAGCAATACGGGGAACAGGAGTTTTAATATTTTTTACGCTTTGTTTCATCGTGACAACCTCGCAGCATTTGCTGTTGCCACAATGCGGCTAAAAATAAAGACTGTCAAGCACAAAAAACTGCGTCGCTTTCAGCAAATCTCTGCTGTCCGTTTGCGTTAGCGAGTAAGTGAGCTTTACGCAAATGGACAGCAGAGCTAGAGCATTTCCGGAAATAGTTGCAACTTATTTTCCTTGGGGGGAATTATTTCCCTGAAAAAATCAAGTAATCCCTTTCAGGGCTTGATTTTTCAGGACGAGAACTTTTTAACATATTGTAGGCGTTATATGGCTGCGCCATGCCAACAATATGTAAAAAAGCTCCCA
>CAOMFZ010000117.1 GCA_948482415.1 uncultured Mailhella sp. | reverse complement strand
TGCTGCCGGTAATGCTGCAACAACCCTAACCTATGCCTCAAATGGTCCTGAAAAATCTGTACGCGGTTATGCAGAAAAACTTTTTTTGGATGAAATTGAGATTCAATCCAAGGGACAAATCAAAGTTAATGCTTTTTGGTCCGATACCTTAGTAACCGGTCCTGAAATTTTAAAAGCCATTGGTGATGGTGTAGTTGATATGGGCTTTATTAATGCCAATTTTTATCCAAAAGCCCTTCCTTTTGGCAATGCCATTGCTCTGAATATTTTTGGACCTACTAAAGGAGAAGCAACTGTTGCTTTATATCAAGAGCTTTATCGTGACGTTCCGATATTAAAAGATGAATTCAAACGTCATAAACAAATTCCTGTTTATTTCTTTGCCACAGACTGCAATTCATTTGTTTCCAAAAAACCTTTAGATGATATTTCACAGCTGCGCGGAATGAAAGCTCGTGCTTCCAGCCGTTGGAAATTAGCAGATTTTGAAGCTATGGGAGCTACCCCTGTTTCTGTTGCCTGGTCTGAATGTTATATGGCACTTCAAACAGGTACTGTAGAAACAATTCTTACTTCCGTTGAATCTCAACACCGCGGCAGACTCTATGAAGTTGCTCCATATCTTTGGGTATGGGATAAAATGTGGTTGGCAACACCATATATTATCACTATCAGTGAAAGAAAGTTCAATAGCTTGAGCAAAGAACTTCAGGAAGCTGTTCTTCGTGCCGGGGAAGTTGCAAGCCAAAAGTTCGCTAAAAAGTATGACAGTGATCTTCAAGAAGAAATTAAATCAATGGAAGCTGCCGGTACCAAGGTAAATTACGCTGCAGATAAGGATTATGCTGCATGGTTAGCTCTTCCTTCTTGTGAAAATAATATTAAGGTATGGTTACAGGAAGCCCAAAAAGCAGGTTTGCCTAATGCAGAAGAAAATTTCAATCAAATTTCTGCAATTGTTAAAAAGTACATTGAAAATTAAGCTCAGAACTAAATAAAAAAGGCAGAAAATATTCCGTATAATGTAACATTTGATTTATTAATTCAGCATTTGGCATATTTTCTGCCATTTTTAAAGTGGGAGGAGTCATGTACAATTTTTTAAAAAAGATGTCGATGTATTCATCAAATTTCTGTGGTCTGCTGCTTGCTGTTTTGATGATTATCATATGCGTGGATATTTTCATGCGTACCATAGGGCATCCTATCCTTGGAGTAGCAGAATTATCCATGGTTATTATGCTTACGACAGTTTATTTAGGTTTGGCTAACTGTGAACAAGCGCATGGACATATTTCTGTTGATTTTGTTTTAGAAAGAGTTCCTGCAAAGATTTCAAAGTTTTTGAGTATAGCATGTGGAATGCTCAGTTTTGGCACTCTCATTATATGTACCTATTCAATGTTTATAAATACAATAGATTCATATAACAGCGATGAAGCAATGGCTGGACTTGTTCCTATAGTAATATGGCCAACAAAAGCAATTATTACTTTTGGAATTTTTCTTTTTACTATACAGACATTAACTAATCTTTTGATAACAATGTCTGTTATAAAAACTAAAGACAGTGAATTTTAATTCATAACTTCAATGAGGAGCTCTATATGAGTTTTATGACAGTAGGAATAATTGCTTCTATTGCACTGCTTGTTTTGCTCTTTTGCGGACTTCAAATGGGAATAGATTTTATTCTCATAGGTCTTGCCGGTTTTACAATTTTAATTGGTTTTGATGCAGCATGTTCTTTGCTGGGTGAAACTCTCTATAATGCGGTGGCATCTCCCACCTTTTGCGTGCTTCCTCTTTTTATTCTAATGGGGTCTTTTGCTTCCCGCGGTGGATTTGCCAGACTTGCGTATGAAAGTGTCCATACCATATTAGCCCGTGTTCCGGGAGCGCTTGCTATTGCAACAACCTTCGGATGTGCTTTTTTTGGCGCTATCTGCGGTTCAACAATTGCTACTGCAACTATTTTTGGTCATCTTGCATATCCGGAAATGAAACGCTATGGTTATGATAAGAGATTTTCTCTTGGCGCAATTGCATGTTCCGGCGGTTTTGCTGCAATGATTCCTCCAAGCGGCATGTTTATTTTATTTGCAATTTTCACAGACCAATCTGTAGGAAAACTTTTCTTAGCCGGTATTCTTCCCGGTTTCTTATCTGCATGTGTTTTCACTGTTTATATGCTTATAAGAGCTAAATTTGGAAATGTTGCTCCCATGCATTCTGATGAATACAAAGTGACAATGAAAAACAGAGTATCGGCATCTTTTAAATTATGGCCTATCCTTGCTCTTTCTTTTATTGTTATGGGAGGTATTTATACCGGTATTTTCACTTCAAACGAGGCAGCAGCAGTTGGTGCCGCGGGTACGCTTATTTTCGGTCTTGCAAACGGCACGCTTCGCAAAAAAGGAGAAATAAATAAATCTTTGCGTGAAACAGCCCGTTCAACAGCAATGTTATTTATTATCATTATTGCTTCTATGTATTTTAGCCGTTTTCTTGCATTGACACGTATTCCTACAGAACTTGCCAATTTTTTGGTAAGTTGGGATGTTTCCCCCTATGTCGTATTTTTTGCTGTAATCTGCATATGGATGATTTTGGGTATGCTTATTGCTCAGGCTGCTGTTTTTGCAATGACTCTTCCTATTATTTTCCCTGTTCTTGTGGAACTTGGATTTGACCCTGTGTGGATTTGTGTTATCGCCATGAAGCTGAATGAAATTGCCGGTGTTTCTCCTCCTGTCGGAATTAACTCTTTCGCTCTTGCAGGTGCTACAGGTGAACGTGTAACAGATGTATTTGCCGGTACTTGGCCATTTATTACCTGTGACCTTATTGTCGTTCTTATACTTTGCTTTTTCCCGCGAATCTGTACATTTTTACCTTATTCTATGCTTAATTAGGAGTGTGCAATATGGAATTTTCTCCTACAGTTTCTCAAGAACAACTCGTTACATTTCGGCGTGATTTACATCGTCATGCTGAATCAGGGCTTTCTGAATTTTGGACGGCAAGTTATTTAGCTGAAAAATTAGCTGCTCTAGGATGCGAAGTTCATTTAGGGGACGAAGTTATGGATCGCACTGTTTTAATGGGGGTGCCTGATCCAAAAACGCAGGAAGAACGTTTAAAAGCTGCTCTTGCCCAAGGAGCAAATCCTAAGTGGATTGAAAAAATGAACGGTCTTACAGGGGTAATGGTTGATATTCGGCCTGATTTACCCATGCATTCTGTATTGAGATTTGATATTGACTGTGTAGATGTTGATGAAAGCACGGAACTTGCACATAAACCGGCGGCAGAAGGCTTTGCTTCTATCAATAAAAATGAATGTCATGCTTGTGGTCATGATGGCCATGCAGCTATTGGTCTTGGCGTTGCAATGGAGCTTATGCGCTGCAAAGACAAATTGAAACATAATGTCAGACTGATTTTTGAACCTGCGGAAGAAGGAAGCAGAGGGGCATATCCCATAGTGAAAGCCGGTCTTGTCAATGGAGCAAAATATTTTCTTTCAGCACATATTGGCGTTAATGCAGGAAAAGACCATGAGCTTGTCTGCGGAACACAAGGTTTTTTGGCAACAACTAAATTTGATGTTGAACTGTTTGGACTGGCTTCCCATTCAGGGTCAGATCCGCATAAAGGACATAATTCCATCTTGGCAGCAGCATCTATGATTTTGAACTTGCATGCAATACCAAGACATGGCAAAGGGGCAAGCCGCATAACCGTTGGCATGGTATCGGGCGGAACAGGCAGAAACGTTATTCCAAGTTATGCTAAACTTGTTTGTGAAACACGCGGAGCAACGACGGAAATTAACCAGTATATGTTTGATAAAGCAAAACTTATTATCAATCATGTTGCTGCCATGTATGAACAAGATGTAAAAATTACTGTTATGGGTTCTGCGGGTAATGCTGTCAGTGATCAAAAAATGATTGACGTGGTTAAGCTTGCAGCAAAAGATGTACCCTATTTCCACGAAAATCTTATTACAGAAATGGGTGAAGGTTTTGGCACTGACGATGCATGTACCTTCATAAATGCAATCCAGGAACAAGGCGGAGCTGGTACATATGCTCAGATAGGCAGTAAACTTCCGGCTGGTCACCATAATCAATTTTTTGATTTTAATGAGGATCTGCTGCAGCCTGCTGTTGAGCTTTTTTGTCGTTCAACGTTCATTATGGATACTATGGATTGATTTTAGAGCATTTCCACTTAACATTAGGAGTTTTTATGCAGGGGGAAAACTTTAGCTCTGCTGTCCAGTTCTGTAAGGCTCATTCTTCGCCTAACAGAACCGACTTCGTCGCCATTCCGGTGGCTATAAAAGTTTTTCCCCCTGCACCCCTTTACAAAACTTTTTAAGCTTTATGATAAAATATTCTGAATATCATATGGAAATGATCTAGCTTTTTACTGCAACATATTGTTTTCAGTTATTCTTACAGCAGTTAAACCGGATTTACATGTATCATAATATGTTTGATTTCCGGGAAATTTTGTTCCACCTTATTATGTACATTTTCGGCAATATCGTGTGCTTCGTGTAAAGTAATATCCCCATTTACAGAAATTTCCAAATCCACATACACTTTATTGCCAAACATACGAGACTGGAGCATATCAATACTTTTTACATTTTCCTGCTGTAAAATAAAATCGTACAGCGTTTTTTCGTAATCAATGCCGCAGGACGTATCCAAAAGTTTTGACAGCGCATCGCCGACAATATCGTATGAAACTTTCAAAATAAAAAGACAGATAAACAAAGACGCCAGCAAATCCATAATGGGATAACCAAGCATTGCCCCGGCAACCCCAATCAGCGCACCAATAGAAGAAATAGCATCAGCCCTGTGATGCCATGCGTCTGCCATAAATGCCTGAGAATTGATAATTTTGGCATAATACCGTGTATACCAGTACATGGCTTCCTTTCCCACAATGGAAACAAATGCGGCAATAAGGGCAATCAGCGCAGGAATTTTAGCCTGTGCATATGTTCCGTCAATAATATGCTCAATCCCGACTTTCCCGATTCCAAGGCCTGTAATCAGCAAAATAACCCCAAGCACCAGCGAAGCAACACATTCATGGCGTTCGTGCCCATAGTGGTGCTTAGCGTCAGCGTCCTGTCTGGCAACCTTTACCCCAATCCAGGCGATAATTGTGGTAAAAACATCAGATAAAGAGTGGATAGCGTCAGAAATAAGCGCTCCGGAATTTCCCCATATTCCGGCAAAAAGCTTGAAAATCGTCAAAACGATATTGCCCAAGATACTGACACAAGAAAGTTTTTTGATTATTTTATTTTCATCTATTGAAGCAGGAGCAGGATTAATGCCTACAAATTGTGTAGTTGCCATATTAAAATTCCTTTGAAAATTTATACGGTAATTTTAATCTTATCCCATAAAATTTCAAGGAAAATACATATAAAAAATTATTTTTTTATTATTGACATAATGAAAAATACGCCTACTATATTTAAAACGAATAAGTGAGGTTTTTATGAGTTCATGCGATCACAATTGTTCTTCATGCAGCCAAAACTGCAGTGATAGAGATAAACCACAAAGCTTGCTTGCTCCTGCACACCCAGGGTCCCATGTAAAAAAAATAATTGCGGTTGTCAGCGGTAAGGGGGGCGTCGGCAAAAGTCTTGTAACCACACTTTTGGCAACCCAGCTCAATAGGGACGGCTTTAAAACCGCAATTTTAGACGCTGACATAACCGGTCCTTCCATTCCAACCGCTTTCGGCGTAACGGAACGAATTTCCGGCAATGATATGGGCATGCTTCCTGCCGTAACACAAAACGGCATTTCCATCATGAGCGTGAACCTTTTGCTTGAAAATATGACAGACCCCATTATTTGGCGCGGTTCCATTATTTCCAATACTGTCAAACAATTTTGGACTGACACTATTTGGGGTGATGTGGATTATATGTTTGTGGATATGCCGCCGGGAACAGGCGATGTGCCTTTAACGGTTTTCCAGTCCCTGCCTATTTCAGGCATTATTGTAGTCACATCTCCACAGGAACTCGTCAGCATGATTGTTGAAAAAGCTGTCAACATGGCGGATATGATGAACGTGCCTGTTTTGGCTGTTGTGGAAAATATGAGCTATTTTGAATGTAATGGCTGCGGAAAACGTCACTATATTTTCGGTGACAGCCATATTGAAGAAATTGCGCAAAAACACGGCATTAAACATATTTTCCGTATTCCCATGAATCAGGTAATTACAAAAGCAATAGACAGCGGCACTATTGAAAACTTTGAAAATAATTATTTCAAAGACGTAAAAGATATTTTGTAATTTGCATGGAATATAATGAAATTTGGGCTGTTTCCGTACCGCATTTGGAAAAGTTTTTTAAACAAAATCCGGCGATAACGTATAATGCCTCAAAGTATTTCTACAAAAAATGTGTCATAACCATAGAAAAATTGCCGGAACAGGGAATATTAAAAATCCCGCAGACACGAGTTATCATGTCCGGGAAAGATGACGAAACAAAAGAAATACACGAAAAGTTTTTTCTCCATTTCCTTTCAGCCGGCGGATAGCAAAAAGCCTTGTTCTTTCGAGCAAGGCTTTTTTGTTGTCAATTAATTTGCATTCGAGCAATTCCTGTTAACATCAGGAATATTAATTCCCTGTT
>CAOMFZ010000116.1 GCA_948482415.1 uncultured Mailhella sp. | reverse complement strand
GAGCATTTCCGGAAATAATTGCAACAAATTTTTATAAGAAAGCTTAAAAAGTTTTATAAAGGGGTGCAGGGGAAGAAACTTTTATAGCCACCGGAATGGCGGCGAAGCCGTTTCTGTTATGCCGAGTTTACGAGGCTTACAGAAATGGACAGCAGAGCTAAAGTTTTTCCCCTGCAAAATTCTCAAGATTTATTGGAAATATTCTAATTAAAAAAAAGCTCATTTTCCGTAAAGAAAAAGCGCCATTCCCTGTCAAAACTTGCCTCACTGTCAGACGCATGAACAGCATTGGCTGATTTATCCTGCCCGTATCTTGCACGCAGTGTATTTTTTTCAGCAAGCTTTGGATCAGTATTTCCCACCAACGCTCTGAAATCATTGATTGCATTTTCTTTTTGCACAACAAAACAAAGCACGGGACTTAAACACATATATTGGATAAGTTCATCAAAAAACGGTTTATTTTCATGCTTTGCGTAAAAATTTTTTGCTTTTTCTTCTGTCAGGTGAAAAAGCTTCAGCCCAATCAATTTATAACCAGCATTTGCAATATCGTCTAAAATTTTTCCATAATACTTTTTTTGCATAGCATCCGGTTTTATGATCCCAAAACTATATTGCATGGTTCCTCCTAAAATGTTGACGGCAATGAAAAAACAATATCCTGATCCTTATACGCCTGCCATTCTTTCAGAGCCTGCAAAGTAGCTTTTCTGACATGCCCGATAATGACAATGCGCTTATGTTTTTTGGACAATTCATAGGCACGATTAAGTTCGTGCAAAATGGATTTTTTATCCGGATCATTATCTACAAAAAAGTCACGTTTTGCAACTAAAAATCCATTTTCTTTCCCAATGCGGTAAATTTTTGACTGCTGAGCTGTCAAGCTGTCAAGAACTAAAAAATATGGTTTAATCTCCTGAATTGCTTTATAAAATTTTATAATTGCATTTTCATTCAGAGAAAATTTTGAACCCATATGATTATTTATTCCCTGCACATAGGGAATAGAAAGAATATTCTGCAAAAGCACTTCCCGCATTTTTTCATAACTCATGGACGTATAAATACCTTTGGGTCCGATATCCACTGCTTGTCCGTTACGGGGCAAAGCTTCCATGGGCTGATGCAAATACACGGGCAAACCTTTTTCATGCGCAAGAACGGCAACAGCTGCGGCATGGGTAGAATGGGGCCAAATGGACAAAATAACGGGATAAGGCAAATCCATACACTCTTTTGCCAAAGCCAAATTTTCCCCCGCGTCATCTAAAATAAGAGAAATAAAAGATTTATAGCTTATTAATAAACTAAAAACAGCAATACGTTCCTGTAATTCCTTCAAACGGATAACATGGGTAATTTGTCCTTTATACATGACATAATAAAAACTATTTTCAAAATGGACAGAACAGGGAAGATTTTGTGCTTTCAGATAATTTTTCAATTTTTCAAAAAACGCTTCATTCTCTTCACCCAAAAAATACATATATGCCGGCGTTTCTGAATGGACCAACTGATACACAACAAAGGGAAACGCCTTGTTTTCCTGCGTAAAATGAATGCCATTGTCAGCATAGATAAGCGCAGAGCCTGGAATTTCCTTTTTCAAAAAACTGTCAAGAGCTTTATGAATAGTGTGCACAGCAGATAAAAATTCTGTATCATGCTGATAATATGTATTAATTTCATTTTCCAAGTCAAAAAAAGGGTCATGGTCAGCCACATAAGCAGAAAAACGCATATCAGCCGCTTCATAAAGACTTTTATGCATTAATAAATTCGTATCCTGTGAAGAAGAATTTTCAGACAACGTATTTTCAACAATGGAATTATCTTTTACTTGGGCTGTGGAACTTCGTTCATAAAAAAATTGTGACAAAAGTGCAGAAATTCCAAAATAAACAGACAGGCAGCAGACAAAAAATAAAAATCCTGTTAAAATACGTTTTATTCCTGCAAAAATAGATTTTTTGTCGACAACTATATCACTTAACCACTTCATTTTTTACTCTGCTCATTGCGCTCTAAAAAAAGGGACTTGCTTTCACAAGTCCCTATATTAAACAAAAACTCTGTTTCTGTCTATGTTTCAATTATTTAATTTTTTGAATAACAGGCAGGGATTTTACCAACTGCAAAGCAACCCTCAGCTGATTATCTCTTTCCAAAAGTTCTTTGCTTTCAAGATCTTGGGACAATTTATCGGTTTCTTTTGCCGGATTTGTTTCAAGGTGTCTGGTTAAATCCTTTTCGCGCACAGAGAAACTGTCTTCTGCTTTGCGCGGACTTTCCCATAATACTTCAAAATCCGGAACAATGCCTTCCGCCTGAATAGATTTTCCGGACGGCGTGTAATAGAGGGCAACTGTCAATTTCAAGCCTGTGCCGTCCGGCAAAGGAATAACATTTTGTACAGAACCCTTGCCAAATGTTCTTTCGCCCACAATCAGCGCACGCTTTTGGTCATGCAGCGCGCCTGCCACGATTTCGGAAGCAGAAGCGGAACCGGCATTGACAAGCACCACGAGAGGAGCTTTGATGTCGTCATCCTGTTTTTGGGCTTTGTATTCCAATTCATCATTGCCGTCACGTCCTTTCATGGACATGATAACGCCGTCTTCAAGAAACATATCTGCAATATTAATCGCTGAATCCACCAGTCCGCCGGGGTTATTGCGCATATCAAGGATTAAACCTTTAATCGGTGCTTTTTTGACTACTTTATCGAGCTCTTTTCTTAAATCAGCAAACGTATTTTCACTGAAACGAGTTAAGCGTACCCAGAAATAGCCATTTTCCAGTTCTTTTACTTTTACGGTATGATAGGGAATATCATCACGTTTTAATTTTACTGACACAGGCGTATTGGAATTCTTATGCAAAATAAGCAAGGTCAGCTCTGTGCCTTTTTTACCGCGCATAAGATTGGCTGCTTCAGATAATGTCATTTGGTCGGTAAATTTGCCGTCAATGGAGAGAATTTGGTCGCCTGCCAAAAGACCTGCCTTATAGGCGGGGGTGTCTTCAATAGGAGTAACAACAGTCACAACGCCGTTTACCGTTGTAATTTCAACGCCAATGCCGCTGAATTTACCCACATTTGTTTCCTGCATTTGTTTAAATTCATCTTTATCCATCATGGCGGAATGAGGATCAAGTCCTTGCAGCATACCTTTCAGGGCACCGTCAATAAGTTCCGGCTGCTTTACATCTTCTACATAATATTGTTCAACTATATCAAGAACTTGACTAAAACGACGCAGGGAATCATAATCCACATCTGCACTAACAGCTTTCATATAGGTGCCGCCTGCCAAAAATGCAGCAATGACAACAGAAAAACAAATAGTCAACCGAATAAATTTACGCATTTATGCCTCCCATAATACGACATAGTTTCTATAAACTGTTTAGCGCAAAAAAGCAATAATTTTATGCACAAAATTTGTTATCACTGCCTGCTTATTTGACAGAATACCTAAAACAAAATATATTCAAAGAACATTCTTATTCGAGGAAATTATGAATAAAAAAATCCTTTGGGGTGTTATTGCACTCCTTCTCATTCTTGGCGGCGGATATTTTTATGTTAACAAAATCAATGCGCAGGTGGAAGAAATTGCCAAAGCAACACTGGAACGCAATAATATTGCCAATGCAGGTGTCACCTATAGCTGTCTGGATAAAAAACTGACTATCAAAAATATTGTTTTTCCCTACAGCGACAATGAAGTAAAAATTGACAACAGCGCGGAAGAAATCATTATCAAAGGCATTAATGCCGATTCTTTTACCACAAAATCAGAAGAAAAAGCGCTTCTGTGTGATGAAATTATTTTAAATAACATTAAATCAACTGTCTATGCATACGGCAATGAAGAACTTGCTTCCACCACAGAACAAGTAATTATTGAAAAACCTTTACTTAATTTGCTTAAACTCATTGCTCTTCACCGCACCAATCCATATTCTGAAGAATATTTCCAAAACCTTTTGGATATTCGTCATCACGGCGTCAAAATTCAGAATATCGCCATGCAGGCATTTAAAGGAAGCAAGAGTGAAGCGAGCTTTACTGTCAAAGATATTGAGCTGCCTGCCTATTCCGGGGATAAATTCAATATTATTTACCATGCCATTGACATAAAGAGCACTCCGCTCAATTTGAATATTGCAGAAATTGACCTCAAAAATATCGCGCTTCCCACGGCAAAATATCTGGCAGATCTCAGCCAAACAATCATGCATTTAAATGCATTGGAACGCTCCAGTGAATTTGAAAATAATCCTGAAACAATACTTCAGTTTGAAAAGCTTTCAGATCTTCTTATCAAACAGCTCCTTGATTACCCTGCTTCTCCAATTATTCAGGAAGTGAAAGTTTTAAATTCAGCATTTTATTTGAACGAAATTGAAGAAATTGCTCAAAGTCCTATCACCTTCAAAGAGCTTTCTTATCTTTTGGATGAAAATGACAAAGCTTTGAATGTTGCTTCAAAACTGAGCGATCTTACCATTGCCAAAGAATTTTTGAAAAATATTGTCAGCCCTGCATCTTTGGAACTTTTCACAGAAAAATTTGCAAAAGGCATGGTCTTTTCTTTCAATCAATCCACTGAATACACAAAGGAAACCGGTGATTTTTCACAGGACGGCAATTTTACAGTCAATGAACTGGCAAGCCTTTCGGGAGAAACAAAAGGAAAAATCCTGAACAAAGATGAAAGCATTTTCTTCAAGTATAATCCTTTCTTTGCCGATATGACCTTTGATGAAGCAGAGGAATTATTGACGAATGTCAGCCTCAAATCCATGCAGGTTTCCTATAATGACAGCGGGCTGATTGACTTTGCTTTCAAAGTTGCTGCCAATGAAACTGGTTTTCCTGCTGCTTCTCTGAAAGAAGAAGTCCTTAACGCTTTGCAGTCAGAAAAAAGTGCTTTCCTTGACAGCGAAGACGCACTTGACCGGGAAATCGGCAAAATTATCGGCACACTGATTGAAACCATTCAAACGACGGGGAAATTCCTGGGTAAAGTAACATTAAATGACGATGTCTCCCTATTGGAACTTATTCAATTGGAAGATATCCCCAACTATACTTTGGAAGTAAGCTCAAAATAAGATAAAGCCCCTCATAAGGGGCTTTTTGCCATAATCATGTATAATATAAGGAAATTCTATGTTTCATTATATACTCATCGGCATTGCTGTTGGCTTTATAGCCAGTATTTTTGCTAATAAATATGGAAAAAATCCAGTTTTTTGGTTCTGGCTGTGTTTAGTTTTTCCCTTTGCCATTCTTTTCCTTTTTGCTCAAGGAGATAATCAGGAAAAGCAGGCAAATGAGTACACCGAATGTCCTTACTGCGCGGAACTTATCAAGAAAAAAGCAAAAGTCTGCAAACACTGCGGACGTGATGTAATTCCCAAAGAAGTTGAATTATAAAAGAAAAGGTCTGCGTCAAAAAACGACAGACTTTTCTTTTTATAACGTTAAAAATAAATATAACACATTTACAAAAATATTTTTAAGGGAATTGCCCTTACCCTTTTTAAAAGGGGAAAACGCTAAAGGGATAAATCCCTTTCTGTTTTCCCCTTTATATCCTCTTTCCTCAATTCCTCTGCTCTCTTCTCGAAAATGAACAGCTTAAGCTGTCCTTTTCTCGGAGTTCGCAGCATTTAACATCGTGACGTTTTTATGGCTTGCAGCTTCCTGCATCAATTTAAATTTATTCTTTGCCGTACTGCTAACGCAGAACGGCTTGGCAGTACTATAAAAAATTGCAAATAAATTTTATAATAAAGCTTATAACCACCCAATTATAGGCATTTTCAGTAAATCTTGAGAATTTTGCAGGGGAAAAACTTTAGCTCTGCTGTCCAGTTCTGTAAGGCTCATTCTTCGCCTAACAGAACCGACTTCGTCGCCTTCGGTAGCATCTCTGCTGTCTATTTCTCTAAGCCTCGTAAACTCGGCATAAGAGAAACGACTTCGTCGCCTTCGGTAGCGAAAAAATCAAACCCAAAGGGATTGCTTGATTTTTTGAGGGGAATAATTCCCCCAAGAAAAATAAATTGCAACTATTTTCGGAAATGCTCTCTTGCTACTTTAAATGTATTTCAATCCGCACATTAAATTCATGCTCAAGGTTACTCAGGCGGTCACGTTTTTTATTCAATAAATAAAAGGCAATTTCCTGCTCAACGTGATGAACATAGGTGCTTGGCACATTTTTGCCAGCCAGTTTGCTGCGAATATCACGCAAAACGCCCTGTGCCTGCCATTCCAGATTTCTTCTGAACCCGGTGCCGCGGCAATAAGGACATGGCTCAGAACTAATGGAAATAACACTTGATCCCGTGCGCTGGCGTACAAGTTCCAGCAAACCAAAACTGCTCAGTTTACCGATATCATGGCGCGCGCGGTCACGCTTCATGGCAGTGTGCAAAGCGTTTTCAACGTCTTTGCAGTGGGCTTTATCACGCATTTCAATAAAATCAATGACTACCTGCCCGCCAATATCACGAAGCCGCAAATGGCGTGCAATGGCTTCCACCGCTTCCATATTGGTGCGGTAAACCATGGCTTCAAAATTATTCTTGCCCTGACTTTTGCCGGAGTTGATATCAATAGCCATGAGTGCTTCTGTCTGGTCAAAGACCAAACGTCCGCCGGAAGGAAGATTGACTTCTCTTTTGGTAACTTCATCCAATTGACGGGTAATATTGAAATGCTCCCAAAGAGTTTGCTTTTTATCGTCATGCAAATGAAGTATGTCTTTATTCTTGGGAAAAAGAACTTTGATGAGTTCGCCAACACTTTTTTGCACATCTTTGGAATCAACCCAAACTTCGTCAATATCTTCAGTCAAATAATCACGGACTGCCCGTGTGGCAAGGTCAGATTCCTGATAGACCAAACTG
>CAOMFZ010000115.1 GCA_948482415.1 uncultured Mailhella sp. | reverse complement strand
GAAGAAGAAAAAGCTGAATAAGTTAGAAGAAGTTGCAACACCAACGAGACCGCCGCACATGCACAGGAAAGAGGCATAATAGCGCCATTGTGTATTGTAATGTTCCATGTAGCCAATGGAGTAGCAGGCTGTGGTTGCGCCGATAACCGTAATGCCAAGTGCAAAGATAAAGGACAAGGTATCGTATTGTCCCATGGTTGCAATAACTGCAATGCTTGCAACGCTCATGACAATGACGCTGGCAATACCGCTTTGCAGTGGATTTTTGCGGACGATAACAGGGAGAATGGCACCAAGCAGAATAATGATTGCCGGGCTTTTCCAGGTTACAGTGGTCAAAGCAACAATATTGAGGGATTGTTCGGAAAGATTGAAACCACCTTTTGCTGCAATGAGGTTGGTAACAGGAGCAATAAGGTTATCCAAAACAAGCTGAGGATACAAACCGAAAACTATGCAGCCAAGAGCAAGTGCTCCCATGGCGATTTTCATGGGAAGCCCAGCGTCTTCAACTTTTGGTCCTTCATATTTTTCAAAAACAAGAATACGAATAACTCTTGTGTAGTATACGCAGCCGATAAAGCTTGCAAGAAGCATGAGGGCTGCCAGATATGGGCTGTATTCGGCGAGACCGAACAGCATGATAAATTTGCTGTTGAAGCCTGCAAACGGAGGCAATCCCAAAATGGAAAGCAAACCAATAACCATGCAGGTTGCCGTAAAAGGCATTACCTTGCCAAGTCCTTTCAAGTCCTGAATTTTGCTAAAGCCGGAACGAAGCATGAAAGCACCGGTGCAAAGGAAGATTAAATCCTTCATAATTGCATGGTTGAAAATGTGGAGCAGAACGCCTGTTGCGGCAAGGTAGGAGAAAACGCCCAGCGTCATGCAGATTTCACCAATTTGACCAATGGTGGAATAGGCAAAGAGACGTTTAATTTCTTCTGCTTTGAATGCCATGATTTCCCCATAGAACATGGTGACTATGCCTAAAAGGATAAGAAGAACACCAAGTGAGGGGAGATTGAAGAACGGGCAGACAAGGGATTTTTGTAAAAATCCAAAGCCAAAAAGGGTCATGAAGAAAAGGAGCATTCCATAGAGCCCTGTTTTGGTAAGAATACCGGAAAGAGGAGCTGAAATGGCAGCAGGAGCAGCAGGGTGCGCATCAGGAAGCCATGAATGGAATGGGAAAATACCCGCTTTAACGCCAAGTCCGCAGAAAAGTCCAATCAGGCACAGGTAAATAAAGGCATTGATTGATTCACCGGAAATCAGCATGGTGTAGAGTTCATGCACCTGATGAAGCTGGAGCATGAGCAGTGCCGGAAGCATAATAAGTGCGCCAATGCCGGACATGAGGAAATATTTTTTTGCCGCGTAATGTGCTTTTGGTGTATCGTCAAAAGCGACAAGCACATAGGAGCTGATAGTCATAATTTCCCAGAAAGTAAAAAATGAGCCGGAATTATCGCTTGTCACAAGTCCGAGAATGGAAGCAAACATCAAAAGAAGCAGTCCATAGTAGCTGCTTTCATTATGTTTGATATATCCAAAAGAATACAGGGTGATAATGACAGCCATGAAAGCGGAAAGTACGGCAAAGAAATAAGAAAGCTCTATGAGGTTATTGTCAAAAACAGTAAAACCAAAGGCGAAAAGAACAACAAGAAGTGCAAGAGCCTTGCGGACTTGCGGAAGAATCAGACCGCAGAGGAAAACAAGTACTGCACCGGCATACAAAATTATTGTTTCAATATGCCATGTCAAAGCAAAATCAGGGAATTTCGCATAGAGGGCGAGAGGCTGAGAACTGTAATTTGTAATGAGATAATGGAGAAATTCATGGGAACCCAACCCAAAAATGATGAGCACGGCAAAAAGAGCATGCTGAAGCACGGAACTGGATTTAAAATCATTTAATGCATGCATTACTGAATAGCTGTATTTATCGCCCTGGAACAGGGTATGGGCAATAAGGAGTGTAACTATGAGTTTTGCAATGTTAATGATTGAAATAATTGCAGCTGTTCCATAACTCGCAATATGTGCAGGGTCGCCTAATAAAATTGCCCCGTAGAGTATGTGATGCTTGGCATCAGGGGTAAAGAACGGAGCAATTTCTATTGCCGCAAAAAGGGAAAGAGCAAAAAGAACACAAGTATATGGAATTTCCTTTGCTATTCCTGCAATTCCAAGGTTTTTGGCATTGGCGACCTGTATTATTCTGTACAGGGCAATGTAACCAAGGAGCCGGGCAATAAGGTTGAAACTAACAAGCGCAATGCTGCCCACATATGCAGAGTCATTGGGTATGGAGAAACCAATGCATGCATATCCAATATCAGCGAGGCATAACCCTATAAATGCCAGAGATAATTTGGATAAACGTGTAGTAAGCACTAAGCCACCTAAGGTAATAAGAATACCTATATACAACAAAAAAGATGGGTTTGCTGTGTTTGACAACATGTTTTTTATAATACCCCTATTAATTAATATTGATTCACAATAGGCACGAAAAAAAATGATTGTCAAGCAACGAATTAAAATTTTTTTAGTACCTAATAATTTTCCCGTTTAATACGATAAAAGAAATAATAAAGGATAAAAAATGCAAAGAATTTTTTTCTAAAAAATACATAAAATGTATGGATTTGTAATTATTGAAAAAAACTTGCATTTATTTAAAAATGTTGTATCCTTTGCGAGGAAAAGGTTATTGCTATGCAAAAAATGTTTAAAAATATCTTGGTAATACTGGGCTTATGCCTTGTTATGGGTATGACGGGATGTTTGCCCAATCTTAATTTTTCTGTTGGTCGCCAGGATAATACCATATATTCATCAGGAAGTGATTTTGTCAAAGGAAATCAGGTTGTGCGCACTGCTGCAACCCAAATAGGGCAAAGATATCGCCTCGGCGGAGAATCTCCCCGCACGGGCTTTGACTGTTCCGGACTTGTGTACTGGGCATATAAGCAGCATGGGATTACCATTCCGCGGGTGACACATTCACAGGCAAGTGTGGGACAAAAAATCAGCAAACAAAATTTGCGTCCGGGTGACATTGTTGTTTTCCGTACCCGTAATTCCCCCAATGGCTTGCATACAGGGCTTTATGCCGGCAAAAATTCTTTTATTCATGCCCCCAATTCAAAACAGCGTGTAAAGGTTGAAAGTCTTGAAAATGGTTCATGGTGGGGCAGCCGTTTACTGTATGGCAGACGGGTGGTGACATCACGCTATGCAGAAAGTAAATAAAAACAATTTTCAAAATTTCAGAAAGCATGAAAGGAGCCGTTTATGTGCTCCTTTTTTTGTTTAATCTGCCGAATTTTATTTTAAATTTTTGTGAAGTGAAAACTTGCTATCGTCTTATCTTTTTAGTACTATTTTTGAAAATAAAATGTGAATAATGGTTATGAATGCATTAAAAAGTATTGCTTTGATCGGACTGCGGGGAAGCGGGAAAACTTCTCTTGGAAAACTTCTTTCGGATACCCTGGCGTATGCGTTCTGCGATACTGATGAAATTTTTGCAGAAAAAGAAAAACAAAGTATCGCAGAATATGTTGCGCAAAACGGCTGGAATGCTTTTCGGGAGAAAGAAGAACAAATACTTTTGAAACTTCCGCAAAATCAAGCTGTAATTTCCTGCGGCGGCGGTATCATTTTACGCGAAGCGAACAGAAAATTTTTAAAACAGGCTGTTTTTACTGTTTTTCTCGATGTGCCTGTGGATGTGCTGGTAACACGCCTTGAAAAAGATATGAATATGGCACAGCGTCCTGCTTTTACCGAAAAAAGCCTTGCGGAAGAAATGCAGGAACTTTATGCGGCAAGGCGGGCTTTGTATCTTGATTCCTGTACATACCGACTGACGCAGCATACTGATATGACAGAAGAAATAAAGCTTATTTTAGAGCAGTATTCGGATAAAAAATAATCTATATATAGTTAATGAATAGAACGTACATAAAAATGTGAGTGAATATGTTTAATACTTTTGGAACAATTTTTCGGCTGACTTCTTTTGGCGAATCCCACGGCGCCGGCATTGGCGGAGTGATTGACGGCTGTCCTGCCGGTTTGCTGCTTGATGAGGAATTTATACAGGCAGAACTTGATAAACGCAAACCAGGAAATGCTCAGGCAGGACTTGCCGGAACCACAAGAAAAGAAGCGGATCAGGTAAAATTTTTATCAGGTGTCTATGAAGGCAGAACAACAGGCACTCCCTTGGCTTTTTTTGTGGAAAATTCCAATCAAAAATCAGGAGATTATGCAAAGCTTGCTGAAACGTACCGCCCCGGACATGCGGACAGAGCGTATGATGAAAAATATGGTTTCCGCGATCCGCGGGGAGGCGGGCGTTCTTCTGCACGAGAAACTGTTGCCCGTGTGGTTGGCGGTGCAGTAGCCCAGCTTTATTTGAAAAAACAGGGAATTAATATAGTTGCCTATACAGAAGCTCTTGATGGTATTTATGCCAAAGACTTCGGCGATTTTTCTTTGGAGACATGTGAGAAGCGTCTTTTCTTTGCGCCCAATGATGAAGTTATTTCTCATTGGCAGGAAAGAATTGAGGAAGTTCGCAGGGAATTGGATACCCATGGGGGCGTTGTCAGTATTGAAGCACACGGCGTTCCTGCCGGACTTGGTGAGCCGGTTTTTCAAAAACTCGATGCGTATTTGAGTTATGCGCTTATGGGCGTGGGTGCCGTCAAAGCCGTTGAAATTGGAGCAGGCACTCTCGCTGCTGTGAGCCGTGGTTCACAAAATAATGATACCATGTATTATGAGGGCGGCAAACTTTGTTATATGTCCAATAATGCAGGGGGCATTGAGGGCGGTATTTCCAATGGACAGCCTATTTTATTGAAAGCCTATGTAAAACCCATTCCTTCTGTGGCAAAAGAGCAGAAAACTGTTTCAAAACAAGGGGAAAATGTAAATTTATCCATTGGCGGACGGCATGATATTTGTGCAATTCCCCGCATTGTGCCTGTTTTGAAAGCTATGACAGCTATGACGCTTATGGATATGTTTTTATTGCAGAAACGCATGGACAATCACCCCATGGACAATTGTATGGGCAAGGGAAACAATTTTTAATCATGGCAAGACAGGTTCAAGGCACATTTTCTGCTGATGATACTGTTGAAATCAGAGGCAGTATCGAGCGTATAGTTTTCCGTAATGAAGAAAACGGGTATACGATTTTTCGTCTGCGCCCGGAAAATAAACTTGATTTTGAAACGCTGGTGGGCACTATGCAAAGTCCGCAGGTGGGCACGCAGATAAAAGCAAAAGGACGCTATATTGTGCACCCAAAATTTGGGAAGCAGCTGCAAATGGACAGTTATATTGAAGAGCGTCCGTCTTCTGCTGAAGGAATACGGGCTTTTCTGGCGTCAGGCTGTATTCGCGGCATTGGCAAAAAATGGGCAGAAAAAATTGTCAGCCATTTTGGCAGTGATACTTTTAATATTTTGGATAATGAGCCTGACAGAATGCTTGAGATTCCGCGCTTCGGGCAGAAACGGCTTACGGCTGTCAAGCTGTCCTGGGCAGAACATCAGGGCGTGCGGGAACTCATGGTTTTTTTGCAGGAGCATGACATTGGTGCGTCTTTTGCCTTTCGGATTTATAAGCATTATGAAAAGCATGCCATAGAAATTGTCAAAGAAAATCCTTATCGTCTGGCAATGGATGTTTTCGGGATTGGTTTCCATACTGCGGACATACTTGCCATGAAGCTTGGTTTTGACAGTAATTGCCTGCTGCGGGCAGAAGCCGGGCTTTTATATATGTTAATGGAACTCTCCGGGGAGGGGCACATTTATTATCCGGAAGATAAGCTTATTGAAAAAACTTCCGGGGATTTGAATATTGACAGTGAGCTGGTAGCAAATGCTCTTTTGAATTTGGAAAAAGAAGAACGCATTGTTATTGATGAACTGGACGGCCACAGAGGCGTTTATTTATATCGGCATTATCTCTATGAGTCAAAAATTGCTTTTTATTTGAAACGGTTATTAAATTCTCCGCGTACCGCACGTTTTAAGAATGTGGAAGAAACTATCAATGCCGTGCTTTCTAAAATGAAAATTGAGCTTGCCGAAGAACAGCTTGAAGCCGTGCATACGGCGACTAAATCAAAAATTATGGTGCTGACCGGCGGACCCGGAACAGGAAAAACCACAATTTTAAATGCCATTATCAAAGTATTTCAGTCTGTTGGTGCAAAAGTACTGTTGGCTGCCCCCACGGGCAGGGCGGCAAAGCGAATGACAGAAACAAGCGGAGTCGAAGCAAAAACCATTCACAGACTGCTTGAATTCAGCCCCAAGGAAGAGGGCTTTGGCAGAAATGAAAATAATCCTCTTGCCTGTGGGCTGCTGGTGGTTGATGAAGCGTCCATGATGGATACCATGCTTATGTACCATTTAATAAAAGCCGCTCCCATGGGGGCAACGCTTATTTTTGTGGGCGATGTGAACCAGCTTCCTTCCGTAGGTCCCGGCAACGTTTTACGCGATATTATTGCTTCCGGAACTGTGCCTGTTGTGGAATTAATTGAAGTATTCAGGCAGGCAGCTGAAAGTGATATTATTTGTAATGCGCACTTGATTAATAAAGGAGATATGCCGTATTTTCGTTCCGGTTTAAAAACAGATTTCTATTTTTTCAAGCAGGAAAATGGTGAAGAAAGCGCAGAACTTATTGTTGACCTGGTCAAAAACCGCATACCTAAACGCTTTGGCTTTGTTTCTGAAGAAATTCAGGTGCTTTGCCCCATGACGAAAGGAAGTACGGGAACCCTCAATTTAAATAAAGAATTACAGCAGGCGTTAAATCCCAGTCCTCAGCAAATAGTGCGCGGCGATAGAATTTTTAAATTAAATGACAAGGTTATGCAGCTCCGCAATAATTATGATAAAGACGTATTCAACGGTGATATGGGCTAT
>CAOMFZ010000114.1 GCA_948482415.1 uncultured Mailhella sp. | reverse complement strand
CCTTTGTTGTGTTTATTGCGTGCATTTTAACATGGGTAAATGCAGACCCTTATAATCCTATTGTGCGTATTATTAATACCCTGACGGAACCTGTTTTTTACCGCATTCGTAAATATTGCCCCTTTGTGATGATCGGCGGTATGGATTTATCCCCCATTTTGCTGATTATTGCCTTACAGTTATTTGACGGCATTGTCATTGGCAGCCTGTATGATTTAGCTATAACCTTAAAGGTTTAACATAAAAGTTTAAATAAAAAGTTAAAGGAGTGTGCTATGCAAGCAGATGAAATTAAAAAAATTGAGGAATTGGCTAAAACTAATACCCAAATTAAAGAGTTGTACGAAAAGCACGCAGAATTGAAAAAAGTTATCCAAAAATTGGAAGAAAAACCTCACCGTCTTCCTGCTGAAGAAGTTGAATTAAAAACTTTGAAAAAAGAAAAATTAGAAGTGAAAACAAATTTATTAAGTTTAGTTGAAAAAGCATAATAAAATTATGTAACTTCCTAAAAATATTGAAAAAGAGAAAAACAACACTTGGAAAAAAAAGTGTTGTTTTTTTTTGGGTCTTTTGGCATAGTACCTATTTAATAATTCAATTTGGCAATGGTTTTTAACTTTTGTAATTTCGAGGTATAGTATGGAAGAAATGACTGGTGCTGCAATATTAATGGAGTGTTTGAAACGGGAAGGCGTTGAAATAGTGTTTGGTTATCCCGGCGGTGCAGTTCTTGACCTATACCATGAAATGAGAAATCATCCTGAATTGCATCATGTGCTTGTGCGTCACGAACAAGGGGCTGCCCATGCGGCTGACGGATACGCACGGGCTTCAGGAAAAGTTGGTTGCTGTATTGCCACAAGCGGTCCCGGCGCAACCAATACCGTGACGGGACTTGCAACAGCGTTTGCTGATTCTATTCCCATGGTGCTGATTACCGGTCAGGTGCATACGCATTTAATTGGCAACGATGCCTTTCAGGAAGTTGATATTGTGGGCATTACCCGTCCCTGCACCAAACATAATTATCTGGTAAAAGATTTGACCCAGCTTCCCCGCATTATCCGCGAAGCATTTCACTTGGCGCGTACCGGTCGTCCCGGTCCTGTTCTGGTTGATTTTCCAAAAGATTTAATGACTAAAAAAACTAAATTTGTTTGGCCTGAAGAAGTGCACATGCGTACTTATAATCCCACCTACAAACCAAACCTCAACCAGCTGCGCCGTGTTGCGGATTTAGTCTGCAAGGCAGAAAGTCCTGTTGTGATTGCCGGCGGCGGGGTTATTTCTTCCAATGCAAGCCAGCTCCTCCGTTATTTTGTAAGTACTTATCAAATTCCTGTAACCTGTACGCTTATGGGGCTTGGCGCCATCAGTACTCTTGACCCTCTTTATATCGGTATGCTGGGCATGCATGGAACATACACTGCCAATAAAGCCGTCAGCAATGCGGATTTAATCCTTGCCATTGGCTGCCGTTTTGATGACCGTGTAACCGGACGTTTGGATAAGTTCGGCAAAAAAGCAAAAATCGTCCATATTGATATTGACCCAACGTCTATTCGTAAAAATGTGGAAGTTGATGTGCCCGTCGTTGGGCATATTTATCCCGCCATTCAGGAACTCAATGAAATTCTGGCTTCCAAGCTGGCAGGCGAACCTGTTGATTTCAAAGAAAAACATCAATCCTGGCTGGATGTGCTCTATGGCTGGAAAAAGGCTCATCCTTTGTATTACCGCACACCCGGAGAAGTGCTTCGTCCTCAGCAGGTTTTGGAAGCTGTGCGCTGTATTTTGAATGATGAATATATCATCACTACGGAAGTAGGGCAAAACCAGATGTGGGCAGCCCAGTTCTTAGCCTTCAAAGAACCGAGAACCCTTATTACTTCCGGCGGATTAGGCACTATGGGCTATGGACTTCCTGCAGCCATTGGGGCGCAAATTGCGTTTCCTGACAAGACGGTTATTGACGTTGCAGGAGACGCTTCCATTCAGATGAATATTCAGGAACTGATGACTGCTGTTGCCAATAAACTGCCTGTGAAGATTTTGATTTTGAATAACCAGTATATGGGTATGGTACGTCAGTGGCAGGAGTTTTTCTATGAAAAAAATTACGCCCATACAAGCATGGAAATGCAGCCGGATTTTGTGAAATTAGCAGATGCTTACGGTGCTGAGGGCTACAGAATAAAAACCAATGAAGACTTGAAAACAATTTTGCCTGAGGCGCTCACATCTAAAAACTGTGCAGTTATTGATGTTGTTGTGGAACGTGAAGAAAATGTTTACCCAATGGTACCTGCCGGTGCTTCCCTTGATGATATGCTTTTAGTTTAGGAGTTTTGTATGCGCAGAGTTTTATCTATATTAGTTGAAAATGAACCGGGGGTACTTTCTCGTGTTGCAGGGCTCTTCAGCGGACGCAGTTTTAACATTGAATCTTTGAATGTTGCGCCAACACTTGAAGAAGGCGTTTCCCATATGACAGTAACAACCTACGGTGATGAACAAATTATTGAACAAATTATCAAACAATTACGCAAGCTGGTAATTGTTATAAAAGTCGTTGATTTTATTGACCATGTCCATGTTGAACGGGAAATGATGCTGGTTAAAGTCAATGCAGAAGAAACAAAACGTGAAGAGATTTTGCGTATTGTGGATATTTTCCGCTGTAAAGTTGTGGATGTCAGCATAAATGAATTTACCATTGAAGCAACGGGAACTTATGATAAGTTACAGGCTATTTTGAATTTATTAAGTCGTTTTGGCATAAAAGAAGTTGCGCGCACAGGAACTGTTGCCTTGAAGCGTGCAATGCAGCTTGATTAGGTTTTTGTGTGGAATTTACCGATAATGGCATTGTTTTGCGGATTGGGAAATTTCGCGAAACAGATTTATGGGTACGGCTTTTAACCCATAAGCATGGCATTATTACTGCGTTTGCTTTTGGCGGAAGCAGGAGCAGACGCCGTTTCAGCGGGTGTTTGGATACCTATAATTATATTGCCGCTCGTGTCGCAAGTTCCAAAAACGGGCAGTTTTTGAATTTGCAGGAAAGCACGCTGCTTGAGCAATTTCAAACCCTGCGCATAAATTTTAAACGGCAGGGCATGGCAGCAAATTGCATACGATTTGTTGAAGCGCTTGGCGTGAGCCCGGAAGACAGCGAAAAGATTTTTTTGCTGACAAAATCAATGCTGAGCCTGCTCAATGGAATTGAAGCAGAAATTCCCATGCTGCCCATACTTTTTCGTTTGCGTATTGCCGCAGAACAAGGTTATTTATTGGAGCCCAATGTCTGTGCCAAGTGCGGGAAAAAATTGGAGAATAATTCTCTCTTTCTGGTTTCTGAAGGCTACTTCACCTGCGCCGGCTGTAAACCTTTGGGGGCTATGGGCTTACGCGCGTCAAGGGAAACACTTGACATTCTCGATAATATCCAAGAATATTCACCTGAATACTGGGCATTTGAGAATGTGGACATGGCGACGTTTCGGGAGCTGGGCAGAATAATTGATGCACATATTCTTTATCATGTTGGGCTGGAATGGAATGACGGAAATTTTCGCCGCAGTTTCGGCTAATGTGAGTTAAGTTATAATTATGAGGAGTTAAGTATGAATTTTCAAGATGTTATATTGACCTTACAGCAATATTGGGCAAAACAAGGGTGTGCAGTGGTGCAGCCTTTTGATATTGAGTGTGGTGCAGGTACGTTTAACCCCTCAACGTTTTTGCGTGTTTTAGGTCCGGAACCTTGGAAAACAGCCTATGTAGAACCTTCCCGCCGTCCAACTGACGGAAGATACGGCGATAACCCAAACCGTTTGCAGCATTATTTTCAATTTCAGGTTATTTTGAAGCCATCACCTAAAAATGTTCAGGAATTGTATCTTGGCAGCTTGCGGGCATTGAATCTCGACCCGGCTAAACATGATATCCGTTTTGTAGAAGATGACTGGGAATCTCCAACCTTAGGAGCATGGGGACTTGGCTGGGAAGTATGGCTCAATGGTATGGAAGTAACCCAATTTACCTATTTCCAGCAAGTGGGCGGTATTGATTTAAGTCCAATCAGTGTTGAAATTACCTATGGTTTGGAACGTCTGACCATGTATTTGCAGGGGAAAGACTCTGTTTATGATATTATGTGGAATAATACGGTGACCTATGGACAGGTCTATCACCAAAACGAAGTAGAGCAGTCTCGTTATAATTTTGAAGAAAGCAATGCGGAAATGCATTTGCAGCATTTTAATGATTTTGAAGCAGAATGCAATCGTCTTATTGAGCTTGGCTTGCCTCTTCCTGCGTATGATTACTGCATGAAATGTTCCCATACTTTCAACTTGCTTGATGCTCGGAATGCAATTTCCATTACGGAAAGAGCCGGCTATATCGGCAGAGTAAGAGCCCTTGCTTCCGGTATTTCCCGTCTTTATGTTGAACAGCGCAAAGCATTAAATTATCCGCTTCTTAACAATATTAATAAGTAATTTGTGAGGAAAATATGAGTCATTTTGTTTTAGAAATTGGTACAGAAGAAATACCTGCTCGTTTTTTGCAACGTACTGAAAAAGAACTGGTAGACCGCTTTACAGCACTTTTGAAAGAAAACCGCATTGGCTTTAAAAAAATTGAAGCACACAGTACTCCTCGCAGAGCTATATTGCATATATATAATTTAGATAAAGTTCAACCAATAGTTGAAGAAACTGTCATGGGACCTGCTGTGAATATTGCCTATGATAAAGAGGGCAAGCTGAGCAAGGCAGGACAAGGCTTTCTTCGCGGTCAGGGCGCAGGCGAAGAAGATATTGTGCGTACCAAAACCGAAAAAGGCGAATATATTTCTGTGAAAAAGAAAAACGGCGGCAGAAAAGCTGAAGAAGTTTTGCAGGAAATCTGCCCGCAAATTATTGCCGCACTGCCGTTTCCAAAGCGTATGCGCTGGGGGGAAGAAACCTTTGCCTATGCCCGTCCTTTGCAGTGGATTTTAGCCATGCTTGATAATTTGCCCATTATTTTCAAAGTGGGCGATGTGACTTCTTCCAATCAGACATACGGACACAGAATACATGGTTTTGGTCCCTTTGTGCTTGGACATGCTGATGATTTGGAAACTGTGCTTCTTGAAAAAAGCCAGATTGTCTGCGATGCAGCAAAACGCCGTCAATATATTATAGATACAGCCAATACGCTTGTGGCAGAACTGAAAGAAGGCTCAAAAATTATTTGGAAAAATGATTTGCTGGACGAAGTGCAGGGACTTGTTGAAAAGCCGGTGCCTGTTATTTGCAGTTTTGACGAAAGTTTCCTTGAGCTTCCTAAAGAAGTTATTTTGACAACCATTGAACATCACCAAAAATGTTTTGGTATTCAGGGACAAGACAGAAAACTCCTGAACAAATTTTTAACCGTTCTCAATATTGCACCGGAAGATATTGAAGTTGTTCGTGCAGGCTGGGAACGTGTTGTGCGCGCTCGTCTTGAAGATGCCCGCTTCTACTGGAAAGAGGACTTGAAAGACAGTTTTGAAAAATGGGTGCCGATGCTTGATTCTGTTATTTTTCTCGGACCTCTCGGCTCCATGGGAGATAAAAGCCGCCGTTTGGAACAGCTTTGCGGCTGGCTTGGCGAAAAAGTCGGGCTCCAGGGCGGTGACCATTTGGATAATGGTGTCCTTCTTGCGCAGCGTGCAGGACGCTGGTGCAAGGCTGACCTTATGTCTAAAATGGTTGGTGAATTTGATACCCTGCAGGGAACCATGGGCAGTATTTATGCCTTGAAAGAAGGCTGGGAACCGCCATTTGCCATGGCTCTTGCTGAACAGTATCTTCCAACAGGCCCTAACAGTCTTTTGCCTATGAGTGATTTAGGTGCATGTCTTTCCATGGCGGATAAGGCTGATACACTGGTTGGCTGTTTTGGGCTTGGCAATATCCCTACAGGTACGGCTGACCCGTATGCACTTCGCCGTGCAGCGCTTGGCATTTCAAGAATTTTGCTTGAATTTGGTTATGAAATTCCGCTTTCCGAACTTTTTGAAAAAGCCTATTCTTTCTATGCAAAAGACATTAAATGGAAATTCAGCAAAAAAGAAACTTTGGAAAAGCTCCTTGAATTCTGTCAGGCCCGCTTAAAACATTATTTTGTGGGTGAAGGTACGGAAACCCTTGTTGTTGATGCTGTGATGAACGGCAAAGATGTAAAAGGCAAGTTTGAAGCTGACAATGTATGGGCAACGGAAAAACGCTTGAATACTTTGAAAGCATTTATGCGCAATGAAGACTTTACAGCCAATGCACAAGTCTTGAAGCGTATGACCAATATTTTGGCAAAAGCGGAACATAAGCTGTCTTGTACTTACAAGACTACTTTATTTGAAAATGATGCGGAAAAAGAACTTGGCAAAGCGATTAAGACCTTTGCTAAAGATTTTGACGCCAATTTTGCCAATAATAATTTTATGCCGATCATGGAAAGCATGGCAAAACTCCGTCCATTTGTTGATGCTTTCTTTGAAAACGTTATGGTTATGGCAGAGGATAAAAATGTACGGGAAAACCGTATGAATATGCTTTTTGCAATTATGAGCCGCATGAACAGAATGGCTGATTTTGCAAACCTGCAAATATAAGTGTGTTGCTTTGTTTTCGTTTTAGGTTGATTTTATAACTACAAAAGATAATTATAAAATTTTCTTTTTATGGGGGAAATGATTTCCCCCATACCCCCACATTGCCTGTTTTTCTTTCAGAAAAACAGGAATATATGTTTTATAGGTGATTGATTATCAACCGCTTTCTATAACAAAGCATAAAATTTTTATAAAAATTATTTTTTATGGAGAAATCAATTCTCCCATAGCCCCTCAACGCTTGTTTTTATTTCATAAAAACAAGGAGTTATGTTTTATTTATGAGTGGATTGTTTTTGTTCCTCAACCTCTTTTTAGAACAAAGCAAAGATTGTTTTTAAATTATAATTATTGCTTGACAATTGTACGCATTGCGTATAAATAAATTGTTCGCGTGAGAACATATAAACAATAAATGGATATAATTCCGTTTTTTTGGAGGATTTCGTGGCTAATCATAAATCAGCTATTAAGCGTCA
>CAOMFZ010000113.1 GCA_948482415.1 uncultured Mailhella sp. | reverse complement strand
CGGTTTTGTTTATTATGTCGTTTCTTGTTGTTCTTGGGGAAATTTATTTTAAAAAGTTTTGTAAAGGGGTGCAGGGGAAGAAACTTTTACTAAAAGTTTTTCCCCTGTAAAATTGCAGCTATTTTCGGAAATGCTCTTGTCTTTATTTCATAAAAATAAGATAATATACTTTTTTATAAAAAGATTAAATTTTTATTCGGCAATATTACAAAATAATAATCAAGAGCCTTGCTTTACTTCAACAAAATCCCGTGTTTCTTCAAAGGGTTTATTGACTTTGTATACAGGCGTAACGGCATTTGTCAAGCCTGACACAGCATTATACACCACAAGCCGCCAACGATATACATTACTCTTGGCGTGGGGTAAAATTGAAAAACTAAATTGAGAATGACGCCTATCACCCCATACAGCCTGTGCAGTTTCAGAATGTTTTTCAACAGGAACAAAAGGACAGCCAATGCAGTCCTCATCCACTGCTTCAAGCTCCAGGGTAAATGCCTGCACATTTTGGATAGCACCAACTATAGTTCCCTGCACAGAAAGCGTACCTTCCGGATTATAAATAATAAAAACATTTTGCAGACTAAACAGCTGATTAACTTTTTGAGGCAAAGGGTCACCTTTTTTGCCGCAGGCAGTACAGAAAACAAGCAAGCATAACGCAATTAAAAAACTATACCTTTTCATATTCAATCTATTCATAATCGTATACTATCTTATGAAGATAATTTTTCTTTCCACTCAAAAAGCAGCCGCATGCAGTCAAGCGGAGTTAATGTGTTTAAATTTATTTCAGCAAGTTCTTTTAATACGGGATTTTCTTTGAGCGCTTTTTCAATTTCTTCCTCCACATTTTGGGAAGAAAATTTTCCCTGCGCCTGATTTGTCAAAGACGTTTCCGGCGGAGCAAGCCCGGGCAAAAGCACACTCTCAACCCGTTTTTCTGCTTTCCCTTTATTCTCTTCAAGCAAAGCAAGAAGTTCCTTGGCTCTGTGCACCACATGCGCAGGCACGCCTGCAAGACGGGCAACTTCCACACCATAACTTTTATCGGCAGGTCCCGGAATAAGCTTACGCAAAAAAACAATATCATTATTCCACTCTTTAATGGCGATATTCATATTATAGACGCCGGCAATTTTTCCCTCTAACGCTGTGAGTTCATGGTAATGCGTTGCAAAAAGCGTGCGAATTTGCCCGCCGGCGCGTTTCAGAAGTTCTTCAACCACAGCCCAGGCAAGAGCCAAACCGTCAAAGGTGCTTGTGCCGCGCCCGATTTCATCCAGGATAACAAAACTTTTCTTGGTTGACTGCCGCAAAATCCGCGCTGTTTCCATCATTTCAACCATAAAGGTACTTTGCCCCTGACTGATATTATCAGACGCCCCCACACGCGAAAAAATTCTGTCCACAATACCTATTTTAGCAAAACTTGCCGGCACAAAGGATCCCATTTGCGCAAGCATGCAGATAAGCGCAGACTGGCGAAGCACAGTAGATTTGCCCGCCATATTGGGTCCTGTAATCAAAAGCAAGCGCCTGTTTTCATCAACCAGCAAATCATTGGGAATAAAATGGGATTTGCCGATAACAGCTTCCACCACAGGATGTCTGCCGTCCTTGATTTCAATGCCGCTGCCCTCATCAAGCACGGGCTTTGTCCAGGCTTTTTTTCGTGCACATTCAGCGAGTGCCTGCCAATAATCTATTTGCGCGATAAGTCCTGCCATAAATAAAAGGCGTGGGCGCTCTTCAGCAATTTTTATGCGAAGTTCCTGAAATAATTTGTATTCCAATTCATTGCGTTTTTCAGACGCAGAAAGCAGCTTATTTTCCAATTCTTTCAATTCCGGGGTCACAAAACGTTCAGCATTGACTAAGCTTTGTCTGCGTTCAAAATAAGCAGGCACTTCCTGCTGCTGTGCACGGCTGAGTTCAAAATAATAACCAAAAACACGGTTATAGCCCATTTTCAGCTTAGGCAGATTGGATTTTTCCTGCTCATGGGTAAGAAGCGCCTGCAAACGCGTTTCCCCATGCTCCATAACATCAATGAGCTCATCAAGTTCAGGGTGATACCCCACTTTAAACAGCATGCCTTCAGTAATTTGCTGGGGCACAGTATCAAGCAGAGATTCAGATAAAAGCGTATAAATATCTGCGCAGCTGTCCCATTTTTTTAAAAGCCGTCCCAAGCCCTCAGGCACATTTTCAAAATTCAGGCTTTTATCAGTGGGAAGGACATTGTCTTCCTGCTGCAAAACAGAAAAAATTTCAGGCAGATAAGCCAAACTGTCACGCAGTGCCAAAAAATCTTTGGGATAAAATCTGTTCACGCTGATACGCGTGGAAAGCCGTTCCAAATCATAAACTTTGTCTAGAAAGCCCCGTAAGCCCTGCAATTTTTTCGGATTATCAAAAAAGTGGCTGACAACGTCCTGATGTAAAGTAATTCGTGCAATATCTTTATAGGGATAGCGCAAACGCTCTTCCAGCAAACGTCCGCCCATGGGAGTTTGGCACAAATCAAGCTCATGCCGGAGCGTTCCCAGTCCTTTTTTCCCGTCATAACGGTGAAAGATTTCCAAATTTCTCTCGGTTACTTCATCAATAACCATAAACATGCTCGTATCCATGGGTTCAAAAGCAGAGAGATAGGACGGAGTATATTTCTGCGTTTGCTCAATATAGGCTAAAATCGCCCCGCAGACACGCACAAGCGCAGGCTTTTTTTCAAGACCAAGTGCAGAAAGTTCCTGCACTTGCTGGACTTCTAAAATTCGTTTTTCAGAACGCTTTAAATCAAAATGACTTACCGCGTTCAAATAGACAAGCTGTGTTCTGCCATTAATTTTAATCAGCTCCGGGATTTCCATGCCGGAGGCTGCAAGCAGTTCTCTGGGGTCAACCTTATACACCCACTGCCACAGCTCGCTTTCTTTGGAAACTTGGACACCTGTCCAAGCTCCTGTGGAAACATCAAGCCATGCAAAAGCTCCGGCATTTTCCTGCCAGTAAACTGCGCCTAAAAAGGTATGCTGTTTGGACTCCAAATTGGCATCATCAATCACAGTGCCGGCAGTTAAAATTTTGGTAACTTCCCGTTTTACCAAGCCTTTTGCACTTTTGGGGTCTTCCACCTGATCACAGATGGCAACCTTGTAGCCCTTTTCCACCATTTGGCTGAAATAGGCGTCAGCAGCATGCCAGGGAATGCCGCACATGGGAATATAATCGCCCTTGTTTCGGCTGGTCAGGGCAAGCTGTAATTCCTTGGCTGCTATTTCTGCATCATGAAAAAAAAGCTCATAAAAATCCCCCATGCGATAAAAGAGTATAGTATCAGGATATTGTTCCTTTATCCCAAGATACTGCTCATACATGGGGGTAAGTTTAAAATTTTCAGGTAACTGCATGTCAATTATTCAGGGTCGGAAGCACGAAGAACTGAATCTAAACGTTTTTGTGTTGCGTCAAGTTCAGCCTTTAATTTATTTTCACTTTCTGAATATTTTGTTGTCAAAGAATTAAGTTCGGTCTCAACCTTATTGAGTTTCTTTTCAAAAGCATTAGCACGGCGGCGGGCTGCCATAACCCTTGAGCTAAGAGCCACTCTGTCCCACATAAGCATGAGAAGCACAATCAGCGCGCCCATAGCAAAACAGATAAGCATAACAGAATATAAAGGAAGTGGAATTGTTTCAATAGGTTCCATCACAAGCAAATCAAGTTTGAGTACAACAGGATCTGCAAATGATGCCTGATTTTGAACAAAGAACATCATAACAATAAAGAAAATAAGTACCAATAAAAATACTTTTATGTAACGCATAACCACTCCTATAAACTTCAAATTACCACACGGTAACTTATTTTTAATCTATTATTTCTTTAAATGCAAGAGCAAATGTTTTTTGCATAGTTTCAAGCCGCTCAGGAATAAGCCGAACATCAGCCACCACAGCTATAAACTGTGAATCTCCCTCCCAGCGCGGAACCAAATGCCCGTGTAAATGCTCACTGATGCCTGCGCCTGCTGCTTTTCCCAAATTTATTCCCATATTGATGCCGTCAGGGCGGCAAATTTTGCGGATAGCCTTGCAGGAGAGATTGACAACGTCCATAAATTCGCTTCGCTCTTCATCAGATAAATCTGTCAAATCCATAACATGCCGATACGGAATAACCATTAAATGTCCTGCTGCATAAGGATAACGATTGAGCATAACAAAAACATGCTTTCCCTTATACACCACAAGCCGCTCGGCGTCTTCTTCAGTTAATTCCTGTTCAAAGTTTTCCAAACAAAAAACACAGCCATTTTTCTTTTTAGGAGATAAAATATATTCCATTCTCCAGGGTGCCCACATTGTACTCATATTGCCTCCGTAAAAATAGCTATACCAAAAAATTTGCTAAAAATAAATTGTGAAATACTTGACAAAATAAAAAAAAATATCCTATGAAATGAAAAAATATGATAAAGAGGAATATTGATTTCATGGCTGAGTCACAAGTAACTATCAAAGGAAGCATAGTTCCGCTTTCATTCAACGCTGCAAAATGCAAAGTTGCGCTGAGGACCATGGTAAATGGTGAAGAAATTGAATATCCTATCCTTGCCAAAGGAGCAGGAATTGACTTTATTGATATGGTCAGCAATTTTGTCAGTGCAAAATGTATGATGCAGCCATGTGAAGAAGACGATTGCACAAAAATCCATGTTTGTTCCTATACCATTTTAGATGAACTGGACGAAAATGATTTGTTTAGCTCTGCCAATGAATAAAATATAAAAAAAATCCATACCGACAAAAAGACAATTTACAAAAGAACGGGAGAAAATCTATGAAAAAAACTTCATTTTTTATAGCATTTATTCTTAGTCTTGGTCTTATTTTTACGACTTACGAATATGCTATGGCAAAAATTACAATGGAACAGGCAAAAGAAATTGCTGTGCAGCATGCAGGGATACAATCAAATCAGGCAAACTTTATCAAAGTGGAACAAGACGTTGAGAATGGTATTCCTGAATATGAAATTGAATTTTTATGCGATAACAAAAAATTTGATTATTCCATTAATGCTGATAACGGCAAAATCGCCAGCTACAAACATAAAATGATGCACCATAACGGCAAAATGCAAAATCATCATCAAAGCACTATGGCAATGGATAATCAAAAAGCAGCAGATATCGCTCTGCACCATGCTAACCTTACCCATGATCAGGTCAGCCGCTTAAAATGCTATCAGGAAATGGAAGACGGCATAAATGTTTACTCTGTCAAATTCTGGAAAGACTATACAGAATATGAATATGAAATTGATGCGCAAACAGGTGAAATTCTTGAATTTGATATTGAAGAAAAATAACAGGACAAACTAAAAAAACCATAACAAAAAAGCCGAGTTCACTCGGCTTTTTTGTTATACATATAAAAAATAAGTTACAATAGATTATGCACCGCGAAATTCAATGGACAAAATTTCGTAGGTTACACGGCCTTTTGGAATATCAATGGTAATTTCTTCGCCTTCTTCGTGTCCAAGAAGAGCTCTTCCCACCGGAGAACTGATGGAAATGGAACCATTGGCAAAATCAGCTTCATCAGGTCCAAGCAAAGTAAATTCTTTTTCTTCATCAGTATCAATATCGACAACTTTTACCGTTGCACCAAAAATAACTTTATCGCTTTTCAGCGTATTCAAATCCACTACATTAAAAGTTGGCAGTTTTGATTCAATATAATTAATACGAGCTTCCAAAAACCCCTGGCGTTCACGAGCAGCATCATAACCGGCATTTTCTTTCAAATCGCCTTCTTCCCGTGCTTCTTTAATTGCCTGAATCACAATAGGGCGTTCCTTTTTTAAGCGATCCAGCTCTTGTTCAAGTTTTTGATAGCCTTGTATGGAAATAGGAGTGTTACTCATGATAAAACCTCAAAAAATAAAATAAAAAACACCCAACATTTTGCTCAAATGCGGGGCGTTACATGCAATGTGAAAACTATTTATAGAGTATTTTAGCCACATAGTCAAGGAAAACAAGAAAAGAAAAACCCAAGCAAAAAATTTATGCTTGCCAAATTAACACAAACAGATACAATTTTTTTATGAAATTACATTATCTCTATTACTCCTTTGATGCATGGCTCAAAAAACAGCACCATGCCAAAGTGCAAAAAATTTCTCTGGACGCCCATGCCGGCTGCCCTAATCGAGACGGCACAATCTCCAATGGCGGCTGTACTTTTTGCGACGCCAAAGGCTCCGGCTCCGGACTTATGGAAAATGGGCTCAGCCTCAGCGAACAATGGAATTTCTGGCTTGATAAATTCAGCAAATCTGACAGACTCAAAAATACCACACATTTTCTTGCCTATTTACAATCTTTTTCCAATACTTATGGCTCCCTTGCAAAATTGCAGAAACTAACAGACGAACTCACAAGCCTTGAAAAATGTGTCGGGTATTCCATTGGTACGCGCCCTGACTGTGTGGAAAATGAGAAATTGGAGCTCTTGGCTTCTCTGCCATTTGAAACCAAATGGATTGAGTTTGGCATACAATCCATGCACGACAAAACGCTGGAACGCATACGCCGCGGCCATACTGCTGCCTGTTCCATAGACGCCATAAAACGCAGCCACGAACATGGACTCAATGTCTGTGTACACCTCATGGCAGGGCTGCCAAACGAAACAAAAGCGGATTTTTTAGAGACCGTGCAAAGAGTTTGCGAGCTTCCCATTCAAGGCATTAAACTGCACGGACTGTATGTCTGCAAAAATACACAACTGGCAAATGAATACCTGGACGGCTCCTATATTCCCATGAAGCAGGAAGAGTATGTCAATCTTATTTGCGATGCTCTCTGCCTTATTCCCTCAACCATTGCCATTCACAGGCTCACAGCCGACTGTCAGGACCATGACCAGCTTCTTGCGCCGGAATGGGCAAAACTCAAGGGTCATATTGTCCGCGGCATTGAGGGACTGCTTTTCCAGGAAGGCAAATGGCAGGGCTGCAAAAACGATGTTCCAAACGAAAATCCCTATACTAATTTGTATAAGAAGCTTGAACGAATAACTATTAAAAAAACAAAAAAATAGTTTTAGAGCATTTCCGGAACTAATTGCAAATATTTTATAATTAAGCTTAAAAAGTTTTGTAAAGGGGTGCAGGGG
>CAOMFZ010000112.1 GCA_948482415.1 uncultured Mailhella sp. | reverse complement strand
TATGGACAACGTCCATAACAGGGCTTTGAGGGGGATTGGGGGAGCGGTAGCCGTTTGCGAGTTTATGAGCATTACGGATGCTTTAGCTGTAGGCGAGAAAACGAGCCGTACAGATAAAGACAGTGGTTAATAGTCACAAGCCATTGCTTTATAGACACTGTCTTTATTCGTAGTTTCCTGCGTCACAACGACTAAAGCAGCGACAGCAGAGATAATCATTTCTCAAAAAAATGATTTTATTTCTTTATCACAGGAAGTGATAAGCCACGCAGTGCGAGCGAAGCAATTTCCGCGCAAATTGCAAGCGAGAGCGAGTGTCAAGCAGGACGCTTGACCGAGCGACATCTTAAAAAGTTATATTCTCTTTCTGCCGCCGCCCATGGCATAGCGTTTTTGTGCGCTGAGCTCAACTTTACGGATACGCAAAGACTCCGGAGTTACTTCCAGAACTTCGTCTTCACGCAAAAAGTGCAGTGCCTGTTCCAGCGTCATGGGACGAACCGGTGTCAAGATAATATTTTCATCTTTTCCTGACGCGCGCAGGTTGGTCAATTTCTTTTCTTTTGTCGGGTTAACATCAATATCATTATCTTTATTGTGTTCCCCTACAACCATGCCTTCATACACAGGATCGCCCGGCACAACAAAAAGCCGTCCGCGCGGTTCCAGATTATACAGCGCATAGGCAACAGCATTGCCGGAACGGTCTGCAATCAGGGAGCCTGTTAAACGGGATACAAAGTTTCCGCGGTATTCTTCATAACCGCTGAATGTAGCATTCATAATTCCTGTTCCGCGCGTATCGGTCAGAAATTCATCACGGTAGCCAATCAGCCCGCGCGCAGGCACGGAAAAAGTCAGGCGAACACGTCCTGTTCCGTGGTTGACACAGTTGGACATGCGTCCTTTTCTGAAAGCAAGTTTGTCTGTCACCACGCCCATGAAAATTTCATCACAGTCAATATGCACTTCTTCAATAGGTTCATACATAACCCCGTCTTTTTCGTGCATAATAACTTCAGGGCGTCCCACAGTCAGCTCAAAGCCTTCACGGCGCATGGTTTCAACTATAATTGCCATTTGAAACTCACCGCGGCCCTTGACAACAAAGCTGTCCTTATCTGACGTATCTTCAACACGAATAGACACGTTGCGCAGCGCTTCTTTTTCAAGACGTTCCTTGATTTTTCGAGACTGCACAATTTTTCCCTCACGTCCGGCAAGAGGCGAAGTATTGATTGAAAAATTCATGGCAACAGTAGGCTCGTCAACATGTATGCGGGGAAGCACAGCAGGTTTGTCTTTTGTGCAGATCGTATCGCCGATAGTCGCATCTTCAATGCCCGCCATAACAATAATATCACCCGGTTCCGCATTTTCAACGTCAACCATTTGTTTACCTTTGTAAACCTGAATTTTTGTTGCCCTCAGCGGTTTTGGTGTTCCGTCAGCGCCGATGCAGACCAGACTGTCCTTGCTTTGCACATGTCCGTTTCTGATGCGTCCAACTGCCAGACGTCCTAAATAATCTGAATAATCCAAGTCAGTTACCAGCATTTGGAATGGCAATTCATCATCATAAGCCGGACCGGGAATATGTTTTAATATTGTTTCAAATAAAGGACTAAGGTTTTCGGATTTATCACCGATATTATACATAGCAACACCTTCACGCCCGATAGCGTAAAGAACAGGAAATTCCAGTTGTTCGTCGCTGGCGTCAAGGTCGATAAAAAGCTCATAGAGTTCGTTCAAAACTTCATCAGGGCGGGCGTCTTTTCTGTCAATTTTATTGATAACGCCAATCACAGGAAGCTTAAGCGCAAGAGCTTTACGAAGTACAAAACGAGTTTGAGGAAGTGGTCCTTCGGAGGAGTCAACGAGCAGCACAACCCCGTCAACCATGGACAAAGCCCGTTCAACTTCACCCCCAAAATCGGCGTGACCGGGGGTATCAATAATGTTGATACGAACACCGTTCCATGAAACAGCGCAGTTTTTTGCAGAAATGGTAATTCCTCGTTCACGTTCCAGTTCCATACTGTCCATAATACGGTCATCAACCTGCTGGTCAGCGCGGAACAAACCACTTTGGCGAAACAGCCCGTCAACGAGGGTAGTTTTGCCATGGTCAACATGGGCAATAATAGCAATATTGCGAATGGCATTATTTCTTGTAATCACAAAACCTTCCTTGTGTAGAAGAATATGCTGAACATACTCTTATTTGATAGTTAAAAAGCACTGGACATTTTTAACTATTATGTTTATTAATTAACTGCAAATATTTTACTCATCATTTGCATTTTAATCAATAGTTAACTGGTGAAAAAATATGGATTTAGCCACTCTAATAGGTATTTTAGCTGGGTTCGGACTTGTAGGAACAACCATTGCAATGGGTCCTGATCCAAGTGGATTTATAGATATTCCTAGTGTACTTATCGTTCTTGGCGGTACTTTTGCTGCAACACTTATTTGTTTCCCCTTTGAAGAATTTTTGCAGGCGTTTAAAGCCGCAACAAAAACCTTTACCAGTAAAAGAACAATGCCTGAAGAAGTTGTTGACGTTATGGTCCAAATTGCCGAAATCAGCCGCCGTGAAGGGATTTTGGCATTGGAACGTGTTGAAACAAATAATCCGCTTTTGAAAAAAGCTATGCAGCTTATTGCCGACAACGCTGATCCGGAACTTATTCACAGTACCGTGGTTATTGAAATTTCTTCCATGCAGAAACGGCATGGTATCAACATTGGCGTATTTAACAAAATGGCTGCCCTTGCTCCTGCCATGGGAATGCTTGGTACGCTGATTGGTCTTATCCAGATGCTCAGCCAGTTAAACGACCCGTCTGCTCTTGGTCCTGCTATGGCTGTTGCGTTGATTACGACCTTGTATGGTACCATTCTTGCAAACTTTATTTTCTCACCTCTGGCTACAAAACTGAAATCCAGAAGCACTCAGGAAAGTATGAACTTATCCATCATATTTGAAGGTGCGAAATCTATTCTTGAAAACAACAACCCCCGTTTGGTTTATGAAAAATTATCATCATTCCTTGCTCCTTCCGTAAGAAAGCACGATGATGCAAAATAATAACCAATACACATAAGTATAACAGCACAGAAACATAAGGCATTTACTATGAGTCAAATTCCAGAACCAGAACCAGAAGAACCTGAAGACAACTCGTGGCTGGCAACATACGGTGACATGGTTACCCTGCTTCTCGTATTTTTCGTTCTGCTTGTGTCCATGTCAACGGTTGAAGTAAAACGTTTCCAAAGCGTTTTTGGCTCTATGCGCATGGCTTTTGGAGGTCTCACGGCAAGTGAAGTTGCCGGCGGACAGTCCATGGCAAATATCAATAACAATGCCCAGCAGTCTGTGCAGGATTTAATGCGTATCCGTCAGGAATTATTGAAAAATCAGGAAAATGTTTTCAATGCTGTCCAAAGCTATTTATCCAAAAAAAATGTTGAAGGCGATGTGGGCGCTGTTCTTGACGAAGGAACCATTACCCTGACTATCGGCGACAGCCTTTTATTCAAAGAAGGTTCTGAAGAACTTGGTCCGGAAGCCGAAGAACAGCTGAATACAGTTCTTGAAGTTATTGAATCAAACCGTGAAATGACAGTCAATATCAAAGGCTATACTGACGACAGCCCCATTCCCGAAGGTGCAAGATTTAAAAATAATTGGGAATTATCAGCACTGCGCGCCGTAAATGTCTTGCGTTGGCTCGTTGATCATGGTATAGACCCATTAAGAATAACCGCAACAGGCATGGGTGATTTAAACCCTCGTTTCCCTAACGATTCTCCGGAAAATCGTGCTAAAAACAGACGCGTCGAATTTTGCCTTGAACGACAAGTGATGAAATAAGACACACAAAGGGAATTTATGGCAGCGAAAAGCTTTAGTATTTCATTTGACCAGGCAACAGATACGCCATTAAAAATTGTACCTAAAAATACTTGGGTAAAGATAAACAATTTTAAAAATCCTTGCCGTCTTCTTGAAATTTCTCCTCAAAGCTTGACACTTGATGTAAGAAATGAGCCGGAAACGCTTACTCTTCACGCCGGGCAAAATATTAAAATCCAGCTTCTCAATATTGCGGAAGAAAAAGAAAAGCCTTTTGAGCTTCACGTCACGATTTTTTATATCAATGATTCCGAATGTCTTTGCCAAATTCCTTTATTTGTCAACAATGAACAAATCCTTGTGGACAAAATTATTCTTGAAATCCAAAAAAATGAAATAGGCATTAAAAATAATTCTGCACGCAAAAACAAAAGCGCCGACAGTGACGAAAATACTGCTCCGCTTATTCCCACAGATGAAAATATTGCGCCTATCCTCAATAATCTTATTGCCATGCTTCCCAATGAAACAAAGGGAACAGACGAACATGTCACTGCCAGCCAGATAACCAATATTCCTAAATCTATCTATAATTATCAGCAGGTTGACCTTTCCAAGCTTTTTGATGACGCTCATAATATTTCTGATGCTCAGGAAGAAAATGAGCAGGAAGAAGAATACGAAGAAGAAAGCCCTGCTCCCCGCGTCCGGTCTACTTTCCATACATTGGCACTGCTTCGTTATTCCATTGTCAATAAATTTTTGCTTGATAATTTTGCCGATCCATATCCGGAAGAAACCAAAAAAATTGAAGCTGAACAGCCTGATCTTGACGAAGTCAATAAAAACGAATTTGTCAGTGATGTTATTAATCACGCAGCAGGAAAAAATGCCCGCAAAAAGAAAAAAATAAAAGAACTGAAACGGCATAATTATGCTTCCCCTGACGATGTTGCCAATTTCCTGCCCTCAAATCTGATTGAAGAAATGAGCATGCCTGATTTTATGGCAAATATTGATAAAACCAATGAATACGGCTATAATTTATCAGATAAGGCAAAAATGCCTATTGATAAAGATGCTGCCTTTGACAATTATTATGAATTTTCTTCAGAATTGCCCCCGGAACTCATTTTTGAGCTTATGCAAAAAGCCAAGAAGAGAAAAGAAGAATATGAGGGTTTGGAAACAAAATATAAAACTGACGAATACGGCTATACCATGGTCGATGAAGAAAATTATGAAGCTGTTGACGATGACGAATATGTTTTAGGAAAATTTGATAATCTTCTGAAAAATAAAAGGGTTATCAAATTAAATCTCAATGACGATGCGGACTACGTTGCCATGACCGATGAGGAAAAAGATGAAAAATTCCTCGAACAGCTCAACAGCCAAAACCAAGATCAAAAGAGCGATGAAAAATCTAAATTCAAATTCAAACTAGATATTTAATATGCAAAAACGCGAACAACATATTATAAAAGGACAAGTCCAGGGTGTTGGATTTCGTCCTTTTATTTTTAAACTGGCCTTGAAACATCAATTAACCGGTTTTGTGCAAAATACCCCGCTGGGCGTTTTAATTGAAATACAGGGAAGCGATCAAGATATTGCCCAATTCAATTTTGATTTTTCCAAAAAACTTCCTCCCCTTGCCAGAATATCTGACCATAAAAAACAGGAAATTTCCACCAAAACGGGTGAAGAACAATTCCAAATTATCCTTTCCGAGCAAGGCAGCCATGAAGGACACAGCGTGCTTGTGAGCCCTGATGTGGCAATATGCGCTGACTGCAAAGCCGATATGTTCAGCAAAGATAACCGCCGCTATGGCTATGCCTTTACCAACTGCACAGCCTGTGGACCAAGATATACAATAACAAAATCTATACCTTATGACAGAGCTGTCACCACCATGGGCTGTTTTCCGCTTTGCAAAAATTGCCATGCGGAATATACCAGTCCGCTGGACAGACGTTTTCATGCCCAGCCCAATGCCTGTGCCGGCTGCGGACCGCATATCTGGCTCACTGACGGAACAATAAACAGCATGGAAAATCCCCCTTATCTTCCGAAGAATCAAAAAATTTTAGCTGAAAACAATGAGGCAATTCTCCAGACAATCAAGTATTTAAATCAGGGAAAAATCGTTGCCGTAAAAGGCTTGGGAGGTTTTCAGCTTGCCTGTAATGCCTTTGATGAGAACGCAGTTCAAACACTAAGAGAACGAAAAAACAGACCTGCCAAAGCCTTTGCCATTATGGTCAAAGACCTTGAAACTGCCCAAAAACTTGCCTGTATTGACAGCAATGCAGAAAAACTGCTCACATCTTCCTCTGCGCCCATTGTGCTTTGCCCTGCAAAGAAATCCCGCCTGCCCAAAAACATTGCACCTGATACGCATAGAATCGGGATTATGCTCGCCTATACGCCTTTGCATTTACTCCTCTTCAGCCCGGAAATTCTGGCAGAAAATTCCACTTTGCAAGCCCCGCAAGCTCTGATAATGACCTCCGCCAATCAGGGGGGAAAACCTATCTGCATACAAAACAGGCAGGCTTTGCAGGATTTGAAGGACATTGCCGACTATTATCTTTTCCATGATCGGGATATTCTTATTCGGGTGGACGATTCAGTATGCCTTAGCCTTGAAAAGGCAAAAGATGAAGCAAAAAATACGCCCCTTACCCATTCCAATACCTTGCCCCAAACCATATTTTTTCGCCGTGCAAGAGGCTATGTGCCAACCCCTGTTCGTTTTCCAGAAAATGCGAACTATATCTCCTCTGTTTTTGCCACAGGAACATTTTTAAAAAATACGTTCACCTTTACCAAGGAAAATGAAGCCTATCAAAGCCAGCATATCGGCGATTTAGACAATTTGGAAGTGCTTGATTTTTTTGAAGATACAGCCAAACACCTGCAAAAACTTTTAGAAGTAAAACCCGTCAAAACAGCCACAGACCTGCACCCTGATTTTCCCAGCACGCACATGGCAGAAGAATACAGCGAAAAAAATGCCATTCCTCTGGAAAAAATACAGCACCATATTTCCCATGCCTATGCCGTGCTTGCCGAGCAAAAAGAACTTTCGGACAAGCCCTATTTTGCCTTGATTTTGGACGGCACAGGCTTAGGCTATGATAAAACAATTTGGGGCGGTGAAATTTTCTATCTTTTTGCAAAAGAAAAACGCCATTACCGCCTTGCAAGCCTAAGCCCCATTGCCTTAATTGGCGGAGATACAGCAAATTTTGAACCTTGGCGCATTGCCTTTGCCTATCATAAAAAAGCTCAGGAAAAAGGCTATTTAGCGGAAAATGATATTTTTCCTTTTTACCAAAAAGCCGACTATCAGGAAAAACTCAAACAATGCGGGCTCATGCTTGAAAAAAATATCAACTGCCCCAAAAGCAGTGGCTGCGGACGGCTCTTTGACGCCATTTCTGCCCTTTTGGAAATCTGTACCCACACAAGCTATGAGGGAC
>CAOMFZ010000111.1 GCA_948482415.1 uncultured Mailhella sp. | reverse complement strand
ACTTTTTCAAAAGTTCTCTCCCTGTGATGTTGCAATTATTTTGGGAAATGCTCTAACTACAACAAATTTTCTTTTTTTAAAATCAGCTCAATTTCATCTTTTGCAAGGCCTGTTTTTTGCGCTATCATATCGATATTCATGCCTTTTTTTCGTGAATTCATAATCACTTCACGAAGCAGGTACGGAGAATGACTGATTTCTTCTGCCTGCTTTATCAATTTTTTAAGCATAAAAATGCGCTCTTCCATGGCAATATTGAGGCGCTCAAGTTCTTCCTGACGCTGAACAAAGGTTGCTACAAGCTCCTGCTCTAAATTGGCATTACGCACCATTCTGTCCATAAGTTCTTCCTGATTATTCTGCATGGCAAGCATGACTTGTTCTGATTTACGCAGGCGTCTGAAAAAAATCAAAACAAGAATAATCAAAACAAATTCAGCAGCAGTAATTAATGCCAGCACAAGCAAATTCATGGATTACACCTTTGCGCTAAAAAGCTTTCCTGCCAGAGGATTATGATGAGAAGGACATGTTTCAACATTTTCATCTTTTTCATGGCGCTGCTGCAAATTTTCCTGTGAAGCTTCCTGTTTATTGCCGCCGTCACGGCTAACCAGACTTGCTTCCGGGTCATCAGCAGATTTCTCAAGTTTCTTATTGTCTTCGGCAATAACTTCCGCAACAACAACCTGGGCTACCTGTGCAAAAACTTCTCCTCTGTTGGCAATGTTCGCTATTGTTGTGGACATTCCCTGCTGCTGGGCATTGAGGAGCGGAACTATTTCATTACTCATACAGCCGCCTTTTTTAATAAATCAACAAGCTATCAATATATAAATGGTCGATACTGCCGTTCATGACATATTTGTTGACTGTTTCAAATAAACCATTTTTGATAATTTGATGATTAGCTGAATCAAGCAAAAGCTCTGGGTCTTGAATTCCTAAATAATAATACATTGCGTCACGCAGTACTTTTTGATTATTGGAAATTTCAAAAAAAACATCTTCATGAACGGTACTGAGAATAAAAGAACCTTTCACAAAATGAATTTTCCCGTTACTGTCAATACATTGAATGACAAAGGGGTCAAGTTTCAATTCAAAAGCTTTAGGGGGAGCCTGAACTTCCGGATTGGCAACGACAATAATATTCGGCAGAATTTCATCATCAGACATTAACAAATAGCCTGCAGCACCGCCTATCACAAGAAGCAGAACAGCGGCTATGGCACCAATGATAATAAATTTTTTCTTTTTATCAGGCTTTTTGCCGTCTTCAGTTTTTTCCTTATTATCAGGATTGCCCTGATCTTCTTCTGTCTTTGTTTTTTCCTCTGCTTCCGGTTCTTCGTTTAAAAAAGGAGCATCCTCAAGGTCTAACTCAACTTTATTTTTACCAGATTCAAGAAAAGCATCTCCTTTTTCGGGAGTTATATCATTCCCGCTGCTGGCAACCGGCAAGTTGTCATCACCGGCTTCTATATTTTTTTGCGTGACTTTCTGAGTTTGACTCACAACGCTCACCTTTTATTTTACGGGAAAATTTTATCAATTTTCTTTTTCAGCGTATCAGCTGTAAAAGGTTTTACAATATAGTTAGAAACTCTTGCCTGTGCTGCTTCCAAAATGTTTTCCTGCTGAGCTTCTGCTGTAACCATTAAAAACGGCAGATGACCGAGTCTTTCGTCAGCACGAACTTTTCTAAGCAGGTCAATGCCTGTCATTTGAGGCATATTCCAGTCAGAAACAATAAAATCAATTTTTTGTTTTTGCAGGATTTCCCATGCTGTTGTGCCGTCATCGGCCTCAACAATATTATTAAATCCCAGTTGGCGGAGAATATTTTTAACAATACGGCGCATTGTAGAAAAATCATCAACAACAAGTACTTGCATATTTGGATCAAATGGCATAATTTCCCTCGTCTTTTACTCGTCTTTATAACAGTAAATAGTATATCGGCATTTTCCTTTAAACTCTTAAGAGTGCGTTAAAATAAATCATCTTCTCCAAAATTATGAGAAAATTCTCTTCGTAACCTTGAAATTGCCTGAGAATGCAGCTGTGACACACGTCCTTCTGTCACGCCGAGCACCTCAGCAACTTCCCTCATATTGAGTTCCTCAGTGTAATAAAGAGATAGTACCAATTTTTCTTTATCTGTCAATCTATCAATGAGCGATGCAATTTTTTCAGACAATTCATTGAAGACAGTATCATGGAAAGGCTCGCCGTTTCTGTCCGGCTCGTTCGCAAGCGTATCTTCGATGCTGTCGAGCGGAATGGCAAGCTGACTTTGCAAAGCTTCCATGCCCTGATGAATTTCCCGTTCACTGAGACCTGTTTTTGCGTGTACTTCTTCAACAGTCGGTACTCTTCCAAGTTCCTGCTCAAGTTGCCACATGGCTTCATCAATTTGGCGTACACGCTGCCTAAGCCCGCGGGAAAACCAATCCAGACGACGCAATTCATCAAGCATTGCGCCCCGTATTCTGCTTTCTGCATAGGTTTCAAAACGAATACCAAGATCTGCCTGATATTTTTTGAGTGATTCCATAAGTCCGAGTGTACCGGCACTGATAAGTTCAGCCATATCAATATGCTTGGGCAATTTGGTCTTCATTCTATATGCAACATAACGGATTTGCGGTGCATAATGTTTCACAAGAATTTCTTTTTCTATAGAGGAAAAGTCTTCCCAAACTCTTTCTCCATTTTCCATTTCTAACCAAGGCGTCATTCTCTATCCCCTAAAGAGCAGTTTTTTCCAGAAAAACTTTATATTTCCGTCAACTGTATTTGGATCGTCAAAGTTTTGTATTAATTGTGTCACTTTTTCCAATGCTTTTGTTACGTTTGAATTTGGTTCGCCAATACTGAAAGGTACTTGCTCCATAATGGATTTGCGAACAGTGGTATCTTTTGGAATAAAACCAAGATAATCCAAACTTACGCCCTCAAGAAAATGGTCACAGGCAGCATATAAACGAGAATACATTTCCTTTGCCATCGTTTCGCTTGAGGCAACATTTATCAAAATTTTAAAGGTGGATACACCATGCCGCTGTTTTAAAACTTTAATGAGTGCATAGGCGTCAGTCAAAGATGTCGGCTCTGTTGTCAAAACCACTATCCGTTCCTGTGACGCAACATTGAAGTATAAAACATTGTCATGAATACCCGCACCGGTATCTACAAGCAAATAATCAATTTTTTCATCAAAATCATCAAATGCTTCCAAAAGCTCAAGTTTTTGTCCGGTTTCCAGGGTCATCATATCACTTACCCCGGAAGACGCAGGCAAAATTTGAAAACCATAGGGCGTATCATATAAAATTTCAGAAAGATTTTTCCCCTTGAATAAATCATAAATGGTATATTGAGGGGTCAAACCTAAAATTACGTCCACATTGGCAAGTCCAAGGTCAGCATCGACCAGAACAACGCGCTTTCCCTGCTTTGCCAGCAGGCATGCAAGATTGACAGAAATATTTGTCTTGCCAACCCCGCCCTTTCCGGATGTAACCGTAATAACCTTAGGCATTACATTATTATCTATATCCATACTAACCCTTTGGTAATTGATGTTTTAAAATCAAACGCCAGATTTGTGCCTCTTCAGCAGGTATCAGCGAACCTTGCAATTCTGCTCCAAACGAAAGCGCAGAAATAGGCATACCCGTCCAAACAGCAATATTGATAAGCTCAGCAAAATGTTCAGCTTCATCAAGCTTTGTCCACATAAGACTTGTGGGAAAAGAACTTTTATAGCGCTTCAAAAGTTCTTTCAAATACTGATAATGCGGAGAAAGCGCAATATGGACATGGGCTTGCACACTGTCAAGACCAAGCATACGCAACTTATCTTCCAATTTTTCATTTTTTGCAAGCCCCTGCATGTCAATAAAAATACAATTTGCATCGCCGCAGGCTTTCAAAGCCCCAAACATGGATTCTTTATCCGGTGCTTCAAAATACGGAAAACCTGATAAATCTGCCCAGTGCCGCAAAACCACTCTGCCGTTTCCCCGCAGGCTGTCAGTATTGATAAAAGCAACACGGTGATGCGGAATCTGCTGCTTGCGAAGAAGAGCAAGGCGAAGTACCGTACTGGTTTTCCCCACGCCGTAGGGACCTGTAACAATATGCAGGCGCTGAGGATAATTCTCAAATGTAAAACTTTTGACAGGCACAAGAGAAGCCAAAACTTTGAGCATGGACGCTTCTTCTGCCCTGTGCGCCAGCAAAAGATTGTAACACTGCACAATCACTTCATTTTCGACGCCTTCACGCTGCAAATATTCTAAAGCAACCCGTTGATGCGGGCTGAGTTTATCCAGCTGCATGGAGGGCTGCATAAGTAAATAAATCTGCTCTTTAAGCTTGCTCCACTCCTTATGCCAATCATCCCAGCCACTGGGAACAGCAGAACCGGCTTTTCCCCCGGCACTTGTCTGTTCTGTGCGCTCTGCCCCTGCTGTTATTTCATAAACACTGCGGCCGTCTTTCTGCCGTTCTCTGCTTGACAAAATAACAGCGTCACTGCCAAGTTCATTTTTTATGGCATCTAAAACTTCTTTTGTGCTGTTTCCAATATATGTTTTTACTTGCATTATTCAATTCCTACTGTTCCAGCAGAATGCAGCCGAATATCTGCGGGAATTTCAACTTGAGACAGGACCGGCACATTAGGCAGAAAACGAGTAACAAGCTGCGCCACATGGGGACGTATCATTGGAGACGTCAAAAGTACAGGCTGACTGGAAAACATCACCGCACTGTCTATCACGCGATTAATATTCGCAATAAATTTTTGAGCTACAGCCGGATTTAATGCAAGAAATGCGCCACCGTCCGTTGTTCTTATGGATTCTTGAATAACCCTGTCTGCCTGCGGGTCAAGTGTCATAATTACGAGCGCATTTTCCTCGTCAAGATAAGGGCGGATAATGGTTCTTGCCATACGTTCACGCACAAATTCCGTCAAGGTATCCGGATTTTTATTTGCCTGCCCGTAATCAGCCAGGGTTTCAATAATAGTGAGCATGTCACGAATGCTGACATTTTCACGCACCAGATTTTGCAAAACTTTCTGCACTTGCCCTAACTGCAAAACATTGGGCACAAGTTCGTCCACAACGCGGGGCGCTGTTTTTGCCAACGTATCAAGCAAAGACTGCACTTCCTGACGGCCAAGAAATTCTGATAAATTGCGGCGGAAAACTTCGGTAATATGGGTTGCAATAACCGTTGCCGGGTCAACAACGGTATAGCCTGCCACCATAGCATCTTCCTTCTGCATTTCTGTAATCCAAAGCGCAGGCAGACTAAAAGCCGGTTCCATAGTTTCAATACCTTCAATTTTCTTTGTGGCATTGCCGGGGTCCATAGCCAAATAATGGTCAATCAAAATTTCTGCGGTAGCAATTTGGTTGCCCTTAATCAACAGAGAATACTGCCCGGGGCGCAACTGCAAATTATCCCGCAAATGCAGTGCAGGAATAACAACACCCATATCAAGGGCAAATTGACGGCGGATAGAACGAATACGGGAAAGCAAATTGCCGTTTTGTTCTTCATCAACCAAAGGAATAAGCCCATAGCCCACTTCCAGCTCAAGCAAATCAAGCGGCAGTAATTTCTGCACTTCTTCAGGGCTGTCAAGGTTTTCAGGCGCAGCTCCTGCCTGTCCGATAGCTTTACTTCCGCCAGCTCCGCTGCCAAGAGCTTTTTTGCCGCCGGCTCCTGCTGTATCGACCGCAATATTACTGTCACCTAAAATACGCGTTGTAATGAAAAGCAAGACACTGAATGTCCAAAACGGAATAAGCGGAAGTCCGGGAACAATGCCAAGCAGGAACAAAATACCGGAAACAATTTTTAACACCTTGGAATTATAAGTTAATTGTGTTAAAAATTCTTCGCCCATTTTACTTTCAGCAGCAGCACGGGAAACAATAATGCCGGCAGAAACAGAAATAATAATGGACGGAATAGTGGAAACCAGACCGTCACCGATAGTCAGCAGGGAGTAGGTTTGCAAAGCTTCCGGAAAGCTCAGTCCAAACTGCCAAACCCCAATAATAATGCCGCCAATAATATTGATGAAGGTAATAAACATACCCGCGGTAACGTCACCCTGCACGAACTTGCCGGCACCGTCCATAGCACCGTAAAAGTCAGCTTCACGACGGATATTTTTACGCTGCTCAATGGCTTCCTGCTCTGTGATAATGCCGGAGTTTAAGTCCGCTTCAATCGCCATTTGCTTACCGGGCATAGCGTCCAAAGTAAAACGGGCAGCAACTTCCGCGATACGCGTTGTACCAGAAGTAATAACAACCTTATTCAAAATAAACAGAATTAAAAAGATAACCGCACCGACAACATAGGAACCGCCGACAACATATTCCGCAAAGGACTGGATAATATCCCCTGCGGCAGCTGCACCTTTATCCCCGTTCAATAAAATCAAACGGGTAGACGCAACATTGAGTCCCAGACGAAGCAGGGTCGTAACCAGCAGTAATGTGGGAAAAATAGAAAATTCCAAGGGACTTATCATAAACATGGACGTTAAAAGTACCAAAAATGACAAGGAAATACTAAAGGAAAGCATGATGTCCATAAACCATGTCGGCAAAGGAATGAGCATTAATCCTAAAATTAATACCACACCGCAGGCAAGAGCAACATCTCCCTTGCCGCGAAAACGAGAAGCAGTAGTATTTGCCGTTTTTTGAGTCATAGACCTTCCAATTTTATACAATAAAATAAAGCAGATATGAAAAAAAATATTTTTTACGACGTTTTTTTCTGTCTAAAAAAGTTCTTTTATTGCAACAACAAAAAGAATGATAACAAATTTTTTAAACAATTTCTAGACTTGCACAATAAAAATTTTCATATTATGTACTTTCGAGGAGATAAACATGTTTTCAATTTTTTCTTTTTCAGACAATGCAAATCTTCCGGCACAAAGTTTGGATTTGCAGTTATTATCCGATGATGAATTATTAAGCATTTGGGAACAAACCCAATTTGCAGAACTTGTACTTGCAGAAAAAGGCATTCCTCCCCGCAATATCAACAGCTATGCAAAACAAGTGGAAACAGAAATCCAATCACGAGCCATGCTTGACAGCAAAACCCTTATGCAGAGTGCTATAGAAAATAAAACGCCTTTCAAACATTTTACCGAACAAAATACTGACTTTGATTTTTTTGATTTGTAAAAACTTTAAGAATTTTTATGCAGGGGAAAAACTTTATCTCTGCTGTCCATTTGCGTAAAGCTCGCTCACTCGCTAACGCAAACGACTTCGTCGCCTTCGGTGGCTGGAAAAGTTTTCTCCTTGAAAAATAACAATCATTTTCTAAGTGGTAACAGGAAATGCTCTAAAAAGTTTTGTAAAGGGGTGCAGGGGAAGAAACTTTTACAAAAGTTTGTCCCC
>CAOMFZ010000110.1 GCA_948482415.1 uncultured Mailhella sp. | reverse complement strand
ATATAAGATGTATTGCTATTTGGGCAAAAATTTATTGACGACACACTCTAGGAATTATTTGATTTATTATTTGAATTTTGCCATTTGCGGCATTGGTAAAGGTCTGGATAAAAATATCTTTCTGCATAGCTGGAAGTTCTATTATATAAGTGATGCGCTCTAAAAAATTTTCGCTGATAATTTTAGCGTTAAATTGCGGTAAATGATAATGCAGAAGATTAATATGGTCATAATCACAGCAAAGCGTGATATGTGCATAAATAATTTTATCAGTACTGGGAAGTATTTCCATGGCATGGGCAACAGCTCCCTGATAGGCTTTGACAAGTCCGCCTGTGCCCAGTTTTATGCCTCCAAAATAGCGGGTGACAACCGCAACCACTTCGCCAATGTCAGAATGCAGGAGGATATTCAGCATAGGTTTACCGGCAGTTCCGTGCGGTTCGCCGTTATCGGATTGTCCTATATGGGCTGTATCTTTCGGTGCGCCAACAGCAAAGGCATAACAGTTATGGGTCGCGTCGGGAAATTCCTGACAAATTTTATCGATAAAAAGTTTTGCGTTTTCTTTGGAGTTGACATGTCCGATGCTGGCAATGAAAATGCTCTTTTTGATTTCTTCCTGAATACGGAAACAATATTCAGGAGAAAGAGGAAAAGGGGTTTTTTCATCGCACAGTTTTAATTGCGGAACTTTATACAGTACGTTTGACATAAAAAATAAAGAAAAGCCCCATAATAGTATTATAAAATGGGGCTTTTATCTGTTAAAAAGAAGTGTTTTGCTGAGCAACGTCTTCCGGCTTTTCGGCAGAAACAATTTTAATATTGAAATTCGCCGCGTTTTGAGGAGGATTGTAGAATATGCACATAAACGGCGTGCTTGCACCCGGGGCAATATTGGTGTTTCTCTGCATAATATCCAGATTGTTATTGAGGTTTTGCTCAAGTTCATGTTCGCTTAAAACTTGCAATTGGAAAAGGGAGAGACTTGTGCCTGCAATTTGCTTTTTATTGATAAGCAGTTCGCCGTCCTCATTATACAAAGAACATTCCACTTGAATAAGTCCTCTTGCTTCATCAAAGCCGTTGATAATTTTTCCCTCAATAACAGTGAGTGTGCCGATTTTATCATTGGGCATGGTGTATTGACGAAGTCCATTAATTTGCAGGAGTTTCACCTTTTCTGCCAGTTCTTCAATACGTTTATTTTCTGCGTCAATTTTTGCCTGAATATTGGCTGAATCACGATTGAAATATTTTTCTTTTATGGGGTCTAAATAATTGGTAAAAGACCATAAAATGGATATAAAACAAATGGCAGAGAAGAATAAAATAAGGAAAATGCGTATGCCTTTGCTTTTTTTGGTTACAGGCGTATCCGTTGCAAAAGGTGTGTCCAAATTGATTTGAGCAGCAGGCATATCGCCGCTTAGGGAACCAATTTCACCTTCTTCCAGTTCATAGTCTGCATCCCTAACAGCAAAAACAGTTTTACAAATGGAACAGCGTAATTTTTTATCCAAATCATTGGGTTTGGGCAATCTAAAAACACTTTTGCACTTTGGGCATGTAATCAGCATATATTTTCCTAACAATTATAGTTGAGCTTCACAAATGCAAGGCAGGTTACGATATTTTTCTGCATAGTCAAGACCATAACCTACAAGAAAACCGTCTTGAATATAAAAACCGACAAAATCAATGGCGATAGATTTTTCGCGTCTTGCTTTTTTGCTGAGCAAAGCGGCAATTTTCACGCTTTTTGCTTTACGCACAGAGAGCTGCTGGAGCAAAAATTCCATGGTAAGCCCGGTATCAACAATGTCTTCAACAATAAGAACGTTTTTTCCTTCAACATTGACTTCAATATCCTTGGTAAAGGAAATGGTGCGGGAAGATTTGTCGCTGTTTCCGTAGCTGGCAAGGCGCACAAAATCAAGTTCGAGCTGACTTTCTTTTTGGATATTGCGAACTAAGTCACTGAAAAAGAGGAATGCTCCTTTCAAAACACAAATAATAACAAGAGGTTCATCTTTGTAGACTTGAGAAATTTCTTTGCCGAGCGCTGAAATTCTGTCATGAATTTCCTGTTCAGAAAAGAGTTCTTTTAAAGTAAGCATAGTTTTATCCTTTATTTTGTAAGTCCATATTCAATTAATTCAATTAATCGCTGTAAAGGGATTGCTCCCGGTTTTGCATAGATTGCTTTGCCTGCTTTACTGTAAATGATGTTAAAAGGAATGGACTGGAAATTGAAAAAGCTTGAAATATTCCCTTGAAAATCGTGGTATGTTTCATAGTTGATGCCGGCACTTTTGTTAAATGCCTGCATGATACTTGCTTCTTCGTCTAAATTAACGGCAATAATTCTTAAATCGTTAGAGGAAAATTGTTCCCGCACTTTGATAAGGTCTTTTATTTCCTCACGGCAGGGCGGGCACCATGATGCATAAAAATTGACAAGAACAACCTGTTTATCCGTTGAGCCCGCAATTGCATTTAATAGATCATTACTTGATTTGATATCTCCGGCGTAGCTTTGAAAAAAACTCAGCGCACAGAAAACAACAGCAAGAAACAATGATTTTAACCTGTACATATCAATCCTCATTAACTTCTTTTTATACTATCCTAAATACGAAAAATATGCAATATATTAGCTGTCTAATAATTCTTTGGCAACGCGCACGGCTTCTACCGCGTCAAGGGCATAGCCGTGGGCATGTATGCTTTTTGCATATTCTCCGGTGACAACTGCGCCGCCGATCATGACTTTACAGGAGCAATTTTTTTTCTGTAAAAGTTTAATGGTTTCTTCCATTCTCGGCATGGTTGTTGTCATAAGCGCTGATAAGCCAATGAGCTGTACATTTTCTTCTATTGCTTTCGCCACAATAGTTTCAGCAGGAACATCTTTTCCAAGGTCAATAATTTCATAGCCGTGGTTGGAAAGCAAAAGCCCCACAATATTTTTGCCGATATCGTGGATATCGCCTTGTACAGTTGCTAAGATTATCTTTTGTTTATCAGTGCTCTGACCTTTTTCTTCAAGCAAAGGTTTAATGTGTGAAAAAGCGTCCTGCATGGCAGAGGCTGAGCGCAGAAGCTGAGGAAGGAAATATTCTTTTTTCTCGTAGAGAGCTCCCACTTCCTGAATGGCAGGAATAAGGCGTTCACGAACTAATTTAAAGGGGTCAGCGCCCTTAGCCAGTTCTTCATCAACCATTTTGACAATATGGTCTTTATCACCAAGAATAACAGCTTCTTCAACAGTTTTTGCCCCAACTTTTACCTGATTTGCAGTTTGAGCCTGGTTTTGGCTTTGGGAAGTCCATTTTGCATAGTTTGTGGTAAAGTTTTCGGCATTGGCATCATAGCCTAAAAGTAAGTTAGCACTGTCAAGGGCTTCCCGTATTCTGATATTGGAGGGATTGGCAATGCAGGACGTCAAGCCGGAACCTGCCGCCATGGCAAAGAAAGAAGAGTTGACTAAATCTCTTGCAGGCAGACCAAAGGAAATATTGGAAAGTCCGAGGGTTGTGGGCAAGTGCTCACCGTCACACCATTTTACGGTTTCAAGACAGGCTCTTGGGGCGCGGCTGTCAGAAGCCGCAGTTAAAGCTAAAATATCCACCATAATAAGGTGGCGGGGGATATTATACTGCTCTGCTTTGATAAGTAATTTCTCAATGACTGCAATACGTTCACCGGCTGTTTTTGGCAGCTGAGCTCCTGTGAGCGGAAGCAAAATAAAGGGAGAACCCCAAATTCTGCATATTGGGGCTAACTGTTCCATTTTGCCTTCTTCACCGCTTATGGAGTTAACAAGGGCAGACCCCGGGTGGAAAGGCAAGGCTTCAATAATAGCGTCAGGATTGGAAGAGTCAATGCAAAGCGGTGTCTGCACGCGGGCAACCAGAGTTTCTACCAAAGAGGGCAGCATGCTTTCTTCATGCACATGGGCAGCTCCCACATTGACATCTAAAATTCTTGTGTCCATGGCAATTTGTTCGTCAGCATACTGCAGGGCTAAATCAAATTTTCCTGCCTGCAGTTCGGCGGTGAGGGCTTTTTTGCCGGTAGGATTGATACGTTCACCGATCATAGTGAGAGGCTGACTTCTGCCAATATGCACAAGAGAGGAACGAGACGTAAGCCGTATACCGGAGCGGACTTTGCGTTTTTGTTCATTGATAACAAGAGAAAGCACTTTATTGCAGAGAGCTTTTATATGTTCGGGGCTCGTTCCGCAACAGCCGCCTAAAATATAGACACCTTCTTTGGCTATTTCACTTGTTTTTTCGGCAAATTCTTCAGGAGCAAGTCTAAAAACCGTTTCACCGTCAATCAGTTCGGGCAGTCCTGCATTGGGTTCTGCAAAAACAGGCAGGGTACAGCTTGCAAGAATGCGTTTGATAACAGGGAGCATTTGCTCCGGACCTGCGCCGCAGTTCACGCCAATGGCGTCAATGCCCATATTTTGCATGGTTGCAGCAAAAATTTCAGGGCTTGAGCCTGTTAAACTGACGCCGTCTTCAAAAGTCATGGATACAAAAACAGGAAGTTCCGTTTCCATTCTAACAGCCGCCACAGCAGCCCTTGCTTCAGCCAGGTCGAATTGTGTTTCAATGAGAATTAAATCGACACCGCCTTTGACAAGTCCGCGGACTTGTTCGCGAATGGCAGAAATAAAATCATGGGGATCCAGTTCGCCGAGGGGACGCAGAAATTTACCGACAGGACCAATATCGCCGGCAACAAAGTAAGGTTTATTGCTTGTTTGTTTTGCCTGATTGACAGCCTTTCTTGCTGTCAGTGCCATTTTTTCATTGAATGCTTCAACAGATACGTTATCAGGGAGTTTATATTTTGTGCCGCCAAAGGTGGAAGTAATGATAATATTAGCACCTGCCTGCAAATATTCTGAATGGATTTTTTCAACAATATCCGGGCGTTCCATGCAAAATTCAGCAGGATTGGCGCCTTTGGGCATACCCAGCGCCTGCAGCATTGTTCCCATTGCTCCGTCAATAAAAAGGGGCGTTTTATTTTTTATGAGGGTGCCTAATGAGTTCATATAAGACTCCTGTTATATATATTTACTTTATTTTACTTGATATTTTAAAACTTGCTAATCTAAAAAATACAGACTAAACTAAGCTGCATTATCGATAGACTGACAAGTTAGTTTAAAGCTATATAACAAGAAATTATTGACTATGGAAGAAAAAAATACAGAAAAAAAAATTGCAGGGAAAAAAGATGATAAACCGGAAGTTCTTGAAGCAGAACTTTTGCCTGATGATTTTTCTGATGAAAATATAGAAAATGATGATGTTGACGAATTTTTAGAGCAGGAAGATTTTTCAGCTGATAATAATTATTTGGATACGCTTCATTACCCCCAGGACCAGTATGCATTGGAAGAAAATCAGGAAAACAATGCTCTCATGGTTGTGCCTCATCATTTACCGGCTGTTCAGGATAATTTACAGCTTTATTTGCGGGAAGTCAGCAAATTTCCTTTGCTTGAAGCTGATGAAGAAGCGGAACTTGCAAGACGTGTGCGTGATACGGGCGACAGTGAAGCTGCTTTTCGGATTATTTCCTCGCATTTGCGGTTGGTTGTGCGGGTTGCTATGGATTTTCAGCGCCGCTGGATGCAGAATGTTCTTGATTTAATTCAGGAAGGCAATGTGGGACTTATGCGGGCTGTGAATAAGTTTGACCCTGATAAGGGCATTAAATTTTCCTATTATGCAACTTTTTGGATAAAAGCCTATATTCTCAAGTTTATTATGGATAACTGGAGAATGGTAAAAATCGGCACAACGCAGGCCCAGCGCAAACTTTTTTATAATTTGAATAAAGAACGGCAAAAGCTTATTGCGCAAGGCTTTGACCCTGATGAAAAAACTCTTTCCGAAGCGCTTGGAGTCAGTGTTGACCAGGTTGTGGAAATGCAGCAGCGCCTTGATACAAGTGATTTATCCCTTGATATGCCTGTTAATTCTGATGATAACAGCGGCTCCACCAAATTGGATTTCCTCCCTGCTTTGACCACAGGTGTTGAAACAAGTTTTGCCAGTGAAGAGTTATCTGATTTGGTTCGCTACAGTTTGAAAGATTTACTGCCGGATTTATCTGACAAGGAACTTTTTATTTTAGAACATAGATTACTCACTGACGACCCTGTTACACTTCGTGAAATCGGGGAAAAATATCATGTGAGCCGAGAGCGTATACGGCAGCTTGAAGCGCGTTTGCTGACAAAATTAAAAAATCATTTGGGAAATAAAATTAAAGATTTTTCAGAAGAATGGATACATTCATAATCAGGATGACTATGCGTACTTTATCACTTTTATTTTTATTTGTTTTTTTGCAGGCTTGTGCAGGTTCGGAGGGGACAAGGGATACTTCCTTGCTTTTTCCTTTTGAAAAAGATGCAAACAGCAGCAATGCACAAAGTTCCCATGATTTGGAAATTTCTGAGAATGGAACGCAAACCTTCGTGTATTTGGGGTTATACGAAGCAATCAAGCGTGAAGATTATGATAAAATCAAGCTTTATGCGGATATGCTTTCTAAAAATAATCCTGAGCCCTTATTTTTAGCTGAGGCAATTACATGGTTTTATAACAAGGGCTACACGCAGGATGCAAAAGTTCTTTTAGAGCAAAGTTTAAAGCAATTACCCCATGAGCTTTCTTTTATCATGATGTATGCAGAAGTTTTGCAGCAGGATGATGAAGCGGATTTACAGGTTGTTTTGGATTTACTCAATAATTATATCAAAAAATATCCGCAGGATTATAATGCCTATGTTGAGCTTGGTGTTATTTATTATAAATTATTCCAATATAATAACGCATATAAGACTCTATCAAAAATTCCTGAAAAAGAACGGGTAAGTTCTGTTTATTTGTATATGGGAATTTGTCTTGAAAAAATGGAAAAATACAGTGAAGCTGAGAAATATTTCAAACGCATTCTGCGTGAATTTCCGGATGATAAAAATGCACTGCATCATTTGGGAACCATTGCCGAATCCCGCGGGCAATATGCATTGGCGCGTAAATATTATACAAAAATACTGGAGTTCGATAATTCCAATTATGATTATTTGCTGCGGTTGATTTCCATTGCTTTCAAAGAGGGAAATCACCAAAAAGCATTTAATATTGCAAAGGAACATTTCAATTTTGATTTTATTGTGTCTGCTTCATCTATGCTTATTCAGGAGGGCAGAGTTGATTTGGCAGAAGAATTGTTAAATAATCTTGGCTCCATGGAAGATGCTCCCAGAGAACTGTTATACTTGCATGGGGCGCTTATTTATGAAGCCGGTCAGGATAAAACACGGGCTTTGGATTATTTGACGCAGCTGACTGAAAATGATGAGCATTATAAAAGCGCTCTTGAAATTATTACCTATATTTATCTGGAGCAGAATGAATTTGATACGGCACTGCAATATATCAA
>CAOMFZ010000109.1 GCA_948482415.1 uncultured Mailhella sp. | reverse complement strand
AAATTATTTTTTTGGCAGGCTAGTTAACGCTAAAATAAACACGAAAAAGCCCCCAGCTTTTCTCAGGAAAAGTTAGGAGATAAATTCTGTGTTGCTCTTAGTATCTGTTTGAATTGTTTGCACAATTTCCTTTTTATGGTCAATCCGAAGGCACAAAAAGTGCCCTTTGGAATTAAAAAAAATAGCTTTTTTTATGTTAAATAGCAAGCATTTTTTCAAAAAAATTTAAAATTTTTTAACATTTTAAGGGAGGGCTGAGAAAAAATTTTTTCAAAAAAAAACCGAAAAAAAGTATTGTGATAAAAAAATCAATATTGACAGAGGATTTGAACTTATGTATAAAATAAGGTAATATCACACAAAAAAGTTATATAAATGTATGGAATAGCCGTATTTTTTGTTTGTGAACGGCATACATTTTTAAACTTGTGTTATAAAAATTTACCCTAAAAGGGGCGTGTATGAGTAACGGTATGAAAACAATTTTGGCTATGGTTGTATGCTTGCTCGCATTTTCCTTTGTGAGTGCAAAAGCAGGTGATGGCGAAGTGAAACAGTCTTTAGGTGTTACTCCTCAAAAAATGATTGGTATTGCAATGAAAGAGGGTGATGCTCTTCACGATTTGCACGCTGCAAAAGCTGAAGCAGCAGGCAAAGACTGCACAGTTTGCCATATTGATGATAATTATGAAGCATTTATGGCTGTTGACAAAGAAAAAAGTCAGGATGACAAAGTGGCTTATCTGCACAAAAATTGTGTAAAATGTCATATTGAACTTGGCAAGGGACCGAATATTACGGCCTGCCGCAGCTGCCATACTGACAAATATGCTGCAAAGTAATGGATGATTGGAGGAAAAATTTATGTTGAATTTTCTTTACGGACCACTTTTATACATTGCCATTGCAGTTTTTGTCATTGGTATGATTGCTCGTGTTGTATTATATATTAATGGATTAAGCCAAAAACTTGACCGTGTTGCCTATAAACCGCAAATGGGACTTGGCCTGCAGGGTGCTTTCCATTCTATTTTTAAATGGATAATTCCCGGCGGTACACGCTCATGGCGCATCAATCCGTTTATGACAACTGTTTTCTTTATGTTCCACATTGGCATGATTTTACTGCCGTTATTCCTTTTGCAGCATGCTGTTGTTATTGAATATTTATTTGGCATTTCCCTGCCTGCCCTGCCGGCTCCTCTTGCCGATATCTTGAGCATTGTGGCTGTGCTTGGACTTTTAGGTTTGGCTTACCGCAGAATTTCCTGTCCTGCTGCAAAAGCTCTTACCACCAAACAAGATTGGTTTGTACTCATTATTGCAGGCTTGCCGCTTCTGACAGGCATTATGTTCCGTTTCAGCGTATCCAGCTATTCTTTCTGGGAATTTGCTCATATTCTTACTGCTGAAATTTTCCTTATTGTGGCGCCATTCACAAAACTTTCTCACATTGTTTTGTTCTTCATGTCCCGTGCACAAATCGGTATGGACTTTGCTATTAAACGCGGCGGACACAATCGTGGTCCTGCTTTCCCATGGTAATTTTATTTCATTAACGTGAAACCTGATAGAAGGAGCTGACAATGCCTGAAGGTATTTTTTGTAAAAGAGAACCAATTACAACAGCAGAAGGTATCAAACATCTTTTAAGCGATAAAGGCGGCAAACAATATTACGAAGAAATGAAACATCTTGAAGTTGATGTGGACAGACTTCGTCATGACCTTGAAACAACCTGCAAAAGCCGTACCCGTACTTGGCTTGATATGTGCGCTCACTGCGGCATGTGTGCAGAAAGCTGTTTTCTTTATGTTGCCAACAACAGAGACCCAAAACAAATTCCGTCCTATAAAATCCAAAGCACATTGGGTGAAATGATTCGCCGCAACGGCAATGTGGATACAGAATTTATGCTGCATGCCATGGAAGTTGCCTGGAGCCAATGCACAACCTGTAACCGCTGTGCCATGTACTGCCCGTATGGTATTGATACCGGCGTTATGATGAGCTATATGCGCGGACTTTTGTTCAATCAGGGCTTTGTGCCGTGGGAACTTAAAATCGGTTCCGGCATGCACAGAGTTTACGGCGCGCAAATGGACGTTACCAGCGAAGATTTTGTGGATACCTGCGAATGGATGGTGGAAGAAAACGAAGAAGAATGGCCGGGTCTTGAAATTCCTGTGGATAAGGAAGATGCTGACATTATGTACGTTATCAATGCGCGTGAAGTAAAACACTATCCCAACGACCTTGCAGAAGCCGCTATATTATTCCACATTGCCGGAGAAAACTGGACAGTGCCGAGTGTAGGCTGGGATACTACTTCTCTGACTTTGTATGCAGGGGACTGGGAAGGCTGTACCATGAACGTCAACCGCATTTATGATTCCATTAAACGCCTGAGACCAAAAACTGTTGTTACCACAGAATGCGGACACGCTTTCCGTGCGTCTGCCATTGAAGGTCCTTACTGGGCTGGCATTGAAAACGGTGAACCGCCGGTTCGTTTTGTGCACTATGTAGAATGGGTTGCTGAAGCGCTTAAATCCGGCAAACTCAAAATTGACCCTGCTAAACGCATTAAAACGCCTATTACTTTGCAAGATTCCTGCAACTATGTCCGCAACTATGGTCTTTCCAATGCTACCCGCACCATTATGAGCTATATCGCTGAAGATTTCCATGAAATGGAAAACAACAGAGAACATAACTTCTGCTGCGGCGGCGGCGGTGGTTTCAACGGTATTGGACTTTACCGTGAACAGCGCAATATCGGTCTGCACCCAAAACTTGAACAAATCAAGGCAACCGGCTGCAATCAGGTTGTTGCTCCCTGTCATAACTGCTGGGACGCCATCCGTGACATGAAAGAAGTTTATCCTGAAGAAGCCAAGGATTTGGAATGGTTCTTCCTCAAACCTCTGCTTCTCAAAATGGTTATTGTTCCTGAAAACTTGAAACCAAAAGAAGAAACTGAAGAATAAATACAAAAAAAGGCGTACAAGGTACGCCTTTTTTTATGGGAAAATTTTTATTGCAAAAATTTATTAACTGCCTATAATCAATACTTATTTATGCGTAAAAAGGAAATTGTATGTTACAGTTGGCAGAATTAAAAACATGGTGTCAAAATCTCACAGAACAATATCAATCCCTTTGGAGGAGGCTTTGACCTCAAACAAAAAGAAGAACGATTAAAGGATCTTGAAGAAAAAATTGCCGCGCCTGATGCGTGGAGCGACCAGGCTAAAATTACTCCTCTGCTCAAGGAAAAACGTCGTCTGGAAGAAGAAATTGCTGAATATAAAGCTTTGGAGCGCGCCTATACCGATATGCAGGATTGGCTGACCTTTGCTGATGAGGGCGAAGAAGAAGCTCTTGTTTCTTTGAATGAACAGGCGGAGTTTTTGCATAATCTTTTAGAAAATACAGAAATGGCAATTCTTCTTGCTGATGAAACCGACCACATGGATGCTATTATGGATATTCATCCGGGTGCCGGCGGCACAGAAGCACAGGACTGGGCGTCCATGCTGGAACGCATGTATTTTCGCTATGCTGATTTGAAGCATTATAAAGTGGAAATTTTAGATTATCTGGCAGGCGACGAAGCAGGCACAAAAAGTATTACGTTTCGGGTACAGGGCGCCAATGCCTATGGCTTTTTGAAAGGAGAAAAGGGGATACACAGGCTCATTCGCATTTCTCCTTTTGACAGCTCCGGACGCAGGCATACGTCTTTTGCGTCTGTTGATGTTTTGCCGGATGCAAGCGATGATATCACCATTGAAATAAAAGAAGATGACTTGCGCATTGACGTATACAGGGCGTCCGGTGCCGGCGGGCAGCACGTCAATAAAACAGAATCTGCTGTGCGCATTACCCATATTCCCACAGGCATTGTGGCGCAGTGCCAAAATGAAAAATCCCAGCACAGCAATAAAGAATCTGCCATGCGCATTTTGAAAGCCCGGCTCTATGAACACGAACGAAGCAAACGGGACGCGGCAAAGCAGGCAGATTATGCGGGAAAGGATTTAATTTCTTTTGGCAGCCAAATCCGCACCTATACCATGCAGCCATACAGGTTGGTGAAAGACCATAGAAGCAATTCGGAAATGGGCGATGTGGACGCGGTTCTTGACGGAAAACTTGATACATTTATCCGTGATTATTTACTTTTTGCCCATGAGCAAAAAAATAAGGGATAGTTTATGTTAGACAGTGCAAGTCAATGGAATTTACTTGCTGATTGTGCAAAGGACTGGGGTTTCAGTTCTGATGCGGCGGATACAGCGCAGACTGAACAGGCAAAACCGCAGTTTTCCATGCAGGATATTGCGGAAGAGGAAAGTTTTGAGGAAACTGCACCTCAATTTGCCTCTTTAACCCACCTTGTCCATTTTGCCAATTTAAATGAACAGGAAGAGAAAGCCCTGCTCTATGATATTATGCAAACCCCTAAAAATGCCACAGTCTGGCAGCTTTGTTTAATGGGCTACAGCAAAGAAAATTTTGCAGAATTTTCTGAAACGCTGCAAAATCCCTTAGAGGGCGTGGAAGCATGGCTTTTGGAAGGCATAAAAAAAGGCTGGCTTCGGAAAATTGAAAAAGAATATAATTTGACGCTCTTGGAATATCCGCTTTTCATTCACCGTCTGCAAAAGGAATGTCAATGTTCCGGCGTTTTCACCGTGGGACTTGTCAAAATTCAGACATCTGACCTTGTGCATGACCTTATTATGCAAAGTTTTGCCAAATATTTGACTATTGAAGATTATATCAGCAAAATGAACGGGTTAGGTTATATTATTGTGCTTTCCGGGCGCAGGAATTTTTCTGCAAGTGCCGTTATGGAAAAGATAATTGATGATTTAGAACAGAAATTGCATAGAGAACATATTGAGCTTGATTTTAATGTGGGACTGACGGAATTTTGTCCCATGGACACAGCAGAAAATTTGCTTGACCACGCAAAGCAGGCACTTTCCCTGCCAAGCCCCACAGGCATAAGGGTAAAATCCTTTATCAAGCAGGAAAATAAACAAGAAAAAAATTCATTTGTCCATGCCAATGAAAAGCGTTTTCTTTTCTTTGGCGTGCAATAGGGGACAGGTTACGACATGAATACAATGAGTTTAGCCATTATGAGCGGCAAAGGCGGAGTGGGGAAGAGTAACCTTTCCTTGAATATGGGGTATAGTCTTGCGCAAAAAGGACATGCACTTCTGCTTATGGACTGCGATCTTGGGCTTGCAAACCTTGATGTTTTGCTGGGAATTACGCCTGAACAAAATTTGCAGGATGTGCTGCTGAGCGGCGCAGATGTTAAAAATGCGATTATTTCGCTGGAAAAAGGGACAAAAGAAGCTTTTGATATTTTGCCTGCGGCATCAGGTGTGCCGGAACTGACAGATATGAATAATGATATGCGTGACTTGCTGATTAAGCGTATCAATCCGGCACTTTGCGATTATGATATTATTCTTATGGATTTGGGAGCAGGTATTCACGGTACTGTGCAGTCCTTTGCAGCCATGGCAGCCATTCGGGTTATTGTGCTGACGCCGGAACCAACAGCGCTGACCGATGCTTATGCTTTAATTAAAGTATTAAGTCAGGATTTGGGCGTCAAAGATTTTCTGGTGGTGGTCAATGACGTGGCAAGCCGCAAAGAAGAGGAAATTACTTTCAAGCGTTTGGAAATGGCTTGTCAGCGCTTTTTGCATGTCAATCCTGTTTTGCTTGGCGGCGTGCGCCATGATACCAAATTGCAGGAATCTGTTATCCGTCAAAAACCGCTCATGGAATTATTTCCGGAAAGCAGCGCGGCTCAGGATATCAATACGTTGACAGACCGTATTTTAAAAATTTACAGCCGTATGGAACCGCATCTCGAAGGACAGGATCCTCTGCGTGTTTTAGAGAAAAAATAGGAAATTTAGCACTTAAAGTATTGACATTGTAAGTTTTATATAGCATTATTATCAAATCTTGCGTGATTGATCATGTCAGCAGTGCTGATGTAAGGAGTGATACATGAATAAAAGCGAACTTATTAAAAGTTTGTCTGAACAAACCAATATTTCTATTGATGAAGCAACATTAGTAGTCAATACTTTTGTTGACAACATGAAAAATGCCCTTTTAGAAGGTGATCATGTTGAAATCCGTGGATTTGGAAGTTTTAAAGTAAAAGAGTACGGCGCATATGCAGGCCGCAACCCTCGCACCGGTCAAAAAGTTGAAGTTGATTCAAAACGCTTGTCTTTCTTCCGTGCCGGTAAAGAATTAAAAGAATTTTTAAACGACTAACTCTTTTTTCTATGTCAATATAAGCCCATACTTGTATTTTTGTACAATGTGTGGGCTTTTTGTTATCTTATAGGTAAGAAATGATTGAATTAATTATAACGGTTGTTTTGGTTGTGGGCGTTTCTTCGCTTTGCTCCACAACAGAGGCAATGCTTTATTCTCTGTCCTGGACACATATTGAAAAACTCAAGGCTGACGGCAAAAAATCCGGCAATATTTTATACGCCATGCGCACCAATGTGGAAAGACCCATTTCCGCTATTTTAACCCTGAATACGGTGGCGAACACAGCAGGGGCAACCGTTGCCGGAGCGCTTGCCGCTGACCTGCTTGGGGTGGAAAATTTTATTTATTTCAGCGTCATTTTGACTTTGTTGATTTTGGTTTTTGGAGAAATTCTGCCCAAAACATTCGGCGTTATTTATACCAATGCCCTTGCTCCTGTTTTGGTGTATTTTTTACAGGCAATTATTCTTCTGCTTTCACCCGTTACTTATTTTCTGAACCTCCTGACTCGGCTCATTACCCCTAAAGAGGTTGCCCCCACTGCCACAGAAGACGATATCAAAATTTTGGCAAGTATTTCAAGAAAGTCAGGCACAATCAATGATTATGAAGAAAGTACCATTGCCAATGTGCTGACCTTGGATAAAAAACGGGTTGAAGATGTCATGACACCAAGAACGGTGGTTTTTTCTCTGCCCATGTCTTTGAAACTGACAGAAGCCTATAATCATGAGGGCTTTTGGTCTTTCAGCCGAATCCCCGTCTATGCCGGCGATAATGAGGATTTGGTCGGCATTGTCCAGCGCCGTGAAATTGAACGGGCTATTCGCAGCGGGAGAAACGAGGAAACACTTGAGCGTCTCATGCAGCCTATTCATTTTGTGCTGGAAAGCCAAAGTCTTGACCAGGTTCTGCATCATTTTTTAGACTTGCACCAGCATTTATTTGCTGTGCTTGATGAATACGGCGGACTTGCCGGCGTTATCAGCCTGGAGGATATTCTGGAAGAACTGCTGGGGCGTGAAATTGTGGATGAGTCTGATATTACTGACGATATGCGTGAGCTTGCGCAAAAACGCAGGGAACAGGTCCTCATGAATAATAAAAATTTAACCAATAATAAAAACGCTGTTAATAAAAACACAGTAAATAGTAAATGAGAACAATATGTTAACTCAAGAACAAATGAATAAGGCTTTGCAGTTGGGAAAATCTGTTATTGCTCAGGAAGAG
>CAOMFZ010000108.1 GCA_948482415.1 uncultured Mailhella sp. | reverse complement strand
GAGCGAGCTTTACGCAAATGGACAGCAGAGATAAAGTTTGTCCCCTGCATAAAAATTCTCAAGAATTACCGGAAACGCTCTAGCCGGGAAATTTTTTCTTTAACAGATTAATTTAATGGAAGATCAGGCAATTAATGAGCATTTTTTTTAAGTCAAAAAACTGAATTAAGCTGGGAAAATTTTGCATACCGTTAAAACATGTAGTTATAACTATATGAAAATAATAAATATTTTTATTTTGGCATTGTCTTTGCTTTATAAGTGGCATACCTAAAAACTTAGGAGGGGTGAAATTATGTCATTAGTTGTAAATCATAACATGATGGCAATGAACGTAGCGAGAAACTTAAATTCCCACTACAACAGACTCGCTGACTCAACGCGTAAACTTTCTTCCGGACTTCGTGTTGAAACAGCAGCAGACGACGCAGCAGGTCTTGCAATTCGCGAACTTATGCGTTCAGATATTGCTGCATTGAACCAAGGTGTGCGTAACGCCAACGACGCAATCTCCTTGATTCAGACAGCTGATGGTGCTCTTCAAACCATCGACGAAAAGCTCATTCGTATGAAAGAGCTCGCAGAACAAGCTGCAACAGGTACATATGACTCTGTTCAGCGTGCAATGATTGACTCAGAATATCAAGCTATGGCTTCAGAAATCACTCGTATTTCCATGGCTACAGATTTCAACAATATTAAACTGCTTGACGGTACACTGAGCTCTCCTGATCCATTGAATCCGCCTTATGGTCACGACGGTTCCGGACTTACATCAGTTGGTCCGCTGAAGGTCCACTTTGGTTCCGGCAACGATTCAGACGAAGACTACTACTACATTACAATCGGATGTACAACGGCTTCTGCTCTTGGTGTCGGCAACAGTGCCGCTGCAGGCTCCCCTGCATTCTCCATTTCAACCCAGCAAGGTGCTCAGACAGCCCTTGACGGTATCAGAGCAGCTATTGTTTCCAAGGATAATATTCGTGCTCACCTTGGTGCAATGCAAAACCGCCTGGAAAATACTATTGCAAACCTCAGCATTCAGGCTGAAAACTTACAGGCATCCGAATCTCGTATTTCTGACGTTGACGTGGCAAGCGAAATGACAGAATTTGTCAGAAACCAGGTTCTCAGTAACTCTGCTGTTTCCATGTTGTCACAGGCAAACCAGTTACCGCAAATGGCTTTGCAGTTATTAGGATAATATTTTGGAAATTTACTAAGCTAAGGCCGGCTTGTTTGAGATTGGCCTTAGGTTTAGTTCTCCGCCTAGGTATAAGGTATACCAGAGATCTTCTTCTGCCTGAGCTGCAGGCAGAAGAAGTCCCTGAGTGATATTCTTATAGAGGAATTATCCTTATAAACCTTCTACGCTCTTATACATGGAGGAGTAAGGATGTGCATAGTCGTATATAATACTTGAAAGTCTGTTCATATTTTTGTGAATAGACTTTTTTTTATTTAATGTCGTGTGCGTATTTAATTATTTTGTTTTGCGATAATTGTCTGATATTTTTCAAGAGCCAGTCTGGCAGCTTCATGTTCAGCTTTTTTGATGCTGCTGTGGATTGCAGTGACAGAAAAACCTTGCGGGGAAGTATAGCGAACAGTAAAGGTTTTATTGTGTTCAGGTCCTTCCTGCGCAAGAAGTTCGTATTTTGGCGTATAACCAAAATGGGCTTGGGTACATTCCTGCAGCAGCGTTTTATAGCTTTTCTTTTGGGTTATTATAGCTTGTTCAGGAAATTTTTTTTCAAAAAGATTAAGAACTGTTTTTTTTGAAACAGCAAAATCACTGTCCAAATAAATAGCTCCCAAAATTGCTTCCACTGCATCAGCAATAAGGGCAGGGCGATATCTTCCCCCTTGATTTTCTTCTCCTATGCCAAGGAGTAAGTAATCAGGAATATGCAGCTGCTTTGCCATTTGCGCCAGAGATTTTTCATTGACAATCTGAGAACGGAAAAAGGTAAGCGTTCCTTCACGGGCATCGGGAAACCGCTTATAGAGTTCTTCGGAAATATGAATTTCTAAAATTGCGTCTCCTAAAAACTCAAGGCGTTCATTATGGGTTGAGGATGAGTTTTCATTGATATAGGAACTATGGGTCAGGGCTGTTTTTAACAGTTCAATATTTTTAAACTGATAGCCCAGTTTATTTTGTAATTCTTGCAGATTTGTATTCATAGCATAAAAAAAGAGGGGGATTCTATCCCCCTTTTGATTTTTAGTTTTCTTCGGGATTTTGTACCCAATGCTGGAATTCCTGGTCAAAGCGTTCCTTGATGCTTGTCCATGACTCGCCTGTTTTGAAATATTCATCCAAAGTATACAGGTGGGTATCAATAAAATTCATAATGGTATCCGCATTAATCAGGGCATAATCCAAACCGGAACGGAAATTTTCCATGGCTTCAATAATATCCGGGTGATTGAAGTTTTCTTCCGGCGTATCCGCAACAATGGGCTGGCGATAAACTTTTTGGTACAGGATTTTTAAGTTGTTATATTCAATATTATCAATGTGCTGAGAGCGAATATAATTCAATAAATCCTGATGCAGGGAGTTAAAATCTGTCACAGCCTTGTAGGATTTTGTGTTTTTAAAAAATGGGTCATAGGAGAACAGGGCAAAATATTCATCATACAAAAGTTTTTTAATCTTAATGAATGCATCTCTGTGGTAAAGATATTTTTCAATATCCACATAGCGTTTCCCGTCAATCACATCAATAAGACGCATTTTATGGTGCAGAAGTTCCGCATAAACACGTCCTGCGCGGCGCTTTAATAAAATAATCAAAGTTTGCTGCGTGCTTTTATACATAACAAAGCTTGCCACAAGACCTACAACACTGACAGAAAATACAGATACAGGTGCACTTAAAAAGGCAAGATGTATATAATCAGTTGAGACAAATGTGAAGTGCAGAATGCAAAATGTTGCAATAAAGCAAATAGTTGCAAAATAAACACAAAGGCTTTTATACAGTTTCATTTTTCACCAATAACATAAAGAAATTAAACACAAAAAGGCAGAACAAGTCTGCCCCTCTTATGTACGGTAAAGAACCTGCTTTGTAAAGAAAAATTATAAAAAAATTTTTAATTCCAGTATTTTTTGATAATATCTTGCTGTTCGTCAAGAAAAGCGATGACATCATCATGGACAAGCCCTTTGATATTGCGTTTGCGGCTCCAGTGCCTGCGTATGCTCGTGGCGTCAATATCGAGGGTTGGAATACTGATAAACGTGCAGATACATTGATTTTCAAGAAAAAGTTTTACTCTTTTTTGTCTGGCAAGAGGCAGAGAGGAATTTTCTTCCCAAATAGTGCAGTGGCTCCAATAGTCTTGCGCAATTTGATAAAAATCCCCGGCAGTTTTTCCCTGCCTTGCCACAACAATAAGATTGACAAGTGTATGGAGTGTCAGTCCGTTATGCCATGTAGGCAGGTTTTTAAAATCTTCAATTCCCATTAAAAAATAGGGAATAGCCTGCGGGTGGGCTTTTTTCCACTCTGTCAAAATTATGTCAGTGTAGGACGGACCGCAAATATTTTCTTCTATTCTGTTGATATGAATAAAATCAAGGTGTTGTATGGATTTTTCAATGCATTGTATGCGCAGTTCAAAAGGAAGCAGTCCCTCTTTTTGGGGGTGATTATAGGATACCAGAAGGTCAATGGCGTCAAGTTCCAGTTCTTCGGCAATTTCTATAGCATGGCGTAAGTGCCCGATATGAAAGGGGTTAAATGCCCCTCCCATAATCCCGACTTTTTTATTTGCGAATTTGTCCATTTCCATACACTACAAATTTGGTTGTGGTTAATTCTTCAACGCCCATGGGTCCGTATGCATGCATTTTGGTGGTGCTGATGCCAATTTCAGCGCCAAGTCCCAGTTCTCCGCCGTCATTAAAGCGGGAGGAAGCGTTCACTGCAACCATGGCGGCATCTGCTTCGCGCAAAAATCGCTGGGCATGTTCATAATTATTGGTGCAGATAACTTCTGTGTGGTGTGAGCCGTAGGTATGAATATAATCAAGGGCTTCATCAAGGGAGTTTACCATGACACAAACCATTTGCAGGGCACCGAATTCTTTGCCTTTGTGTTCTTCCAAAATGGGCTTTGCCAGTTTTTTGAAAAGAGGCAGGCTTTTTTCACAGGCAAAAATTTCCACATTTTTCTCGGCAAGTCTTTCTTCCAGCAAAGGAATAAATTTTTCTGCAACGGCACTGTGGACAAGTACTCCCTCAAGCGCATTGCAAACCCCTGTTCTCTGGGTTTTGGCATTGAAAATAATTTCCGCAGTTTTGGCAAAATCAGCACTTTCATCAACAAAAAGATGCGGTACTCCCTTATCATGTTTGAGTACAGGCATAGTGGCATGACCGGCAATGGACCGCACCATTTTTTCACCGCCGCGGGGAATCATCACATCTATAAACTGGGAGAGGCTGCAAAGCTCATAAATACTTTCATGTTCTGTATTTTCAATGCATTGCACAATTTCTTTGCAAAAGCCGTTTTTAGTCAGGGCTTCCTGAATAAGCTTTGTTAAAAGCATATTGGAATGATATGCTTCTGAGCCGCCGCGCAGGATAACTGCATTGCCCGCTTTCAGGCATAAAATTGCCGCGTCAATGGTAACATTGGGACGGGATTCATAAACCATGGCAATAACGCCGAGGGGTATGCGCATTTTGCCCACAAGCAAACCATTGGGGCGCTGCCATTGTTTATCCATGGCGCCGATAGGGTCAGGCAGTCCGGCAATAAAGATGCACGCATCTGCCATGCCCTGAATTATTTTTTCAGTCAGAGTCAGTCTGTCAATTTTAGGCAGGGATAGGTTGTTTTCCTGTGCTTTTGCAATATCAAGCGCATTGGCGGCAAGGATTTCCTGTTTTTTGTTTATAAGAATTTGGGCAAGGTCGGTAAGGGCAGCGTTTTTTTGTTCCGGGCTTGCTTTGGCAATTTCACGGGAAGCATTTTTTGCATTTTGTGCAATTTTGTAAATTTGTGCTGAAAGATTTTCCATGTTTTTCTCTTTTACAAGTTTGTCAATTTAAATTTTTCTATATTATAAAGATGTTAGCTCTTTTTTGCAATATAAAAATAAAGAAATTCTAATTTTTAGCTTGTATCTTTCCGAAAAAGAGGCTAAAGGTAACTTTACAAAAAAGTTATTTTCGCTTTGTGCAATATTACTAAGGAGATACTATGGCTTTGAAGGAAAAGAAAAAAATATCTGAAGTAAAACAACCGGAACTTGTTAATGAAAAAGAGTATCAAAGTCCCTATACCGGTTCAGCTGAAGATTTATTGAAAGAAATGCAGCAGGAAATTTCTCCTGAAGCAACGCCGTTATGGCAATATATTAATGATAATGCACCTAAAATTGCCGCCATTGTTATTGGTTTGGTGGTGCTGATTGGCGGTTATACCTTCTACAGCGGTTACCGCGAAGGCAAAATTGATGACGCGAAAACGCAGTTGGCCCGCATTATTTCTCAAAAAGACAGTGCACAAATTTTGAGCGAACTGGAACAATTCAAAACAGGTGCACCTTCCGAACTTCGTCTTGCCGCAGAACTTGAAATTGCCCGTTTTGCAAGCGAACAAAAGGATTTTGCAAAGGCAGAAGAAGCCTATCGCTATGTCATGCAGGAAGAAAAATATTCTGCCCTTGGCATTACAGCTGCCATGAATACGGCTGGAATTGCCGCACATCAAGGCAAATATGAAGATGCCATAAAAATTTATGAAGATATTGTTTCTCACTGTCCAAAAGATGTGCAGTCTGTAGTGTATTTCCAAATTGGTGAAATGGCAGAACAGACAGGCAATGCTGACAAGGCAATTAAAGCCTATCAGGACGGTATTAATTTATTTGAAAATATGAATGCAACAGATGTTATTTTCTATCAAAACCGTATAAAAGAACTCTCTAAATAGGACTCAGTCGGTCCAAGCAGGCTATGTATGGCAAAAACTCCGGACAATTTTCGTGATTATCTTGAAACCCTAAGAATAATGGCGTCTTACCTTGGACCACAACGTTCTTTCCGTTCCAATTTAGAGTTTTTTTTACAGCTCTTAACCAAACGGCATAATTTTATGCGCGCCCATTTGGTTCTTTTTGAACCGGAAACAGGGCTTTTGCGCTTGCGCCATGCCTATTCTTCTCAGGAAGTCAATGAGGTAACCTATTCGCCGGGGGTGGGGGTGACCGGGCAGGTTTTTGCAACAGGAAAGCCTATTATTGTTGATAAACTCAAAGATGATAAACATTTTTTAAGTCTTCTTTTCAATCGTACTGACGAGGAAATGGAAAAACTCGCCTTTATCTCTGTTCCTGTTTTGTCACCTGTTGAAGCAAATCCCATGACAGCACGGGATATTTTAGGAACGCTCAATGTGGATACTATGGGCGGTGACAGAGATGACCTTGAATGGCGCTGTTTGTTTTTGGAAGTGGTTGCGTCCCTTATTGGTAATGGTTCCGCCTACTTGCAGGAAGAACTTTCCCGTCTGTGGCGTCTTGATTCAGCTTCAGCGCTGATGCAGGAAGATGAGGGTGATTATTTCCTTTTTTCAAAGATTATGCGTCATCTCGTCGAGCAGGCAAGCCATTTGGCGCAGGGAAGAGCTCCTATTTTGCTTATTGGGGAAAATGGCGTTGGCAAGGAATTTTTAGCCAGACGCATTTACAAGGCAAGCTCAAGAAAGGAAATGCCCTTTGTAAGCTGTTATTTGGCAACGCTTTCAGAGGAAAAAATGCTTGCGGAACTTATTGGTTATCAAAAAGGTGCTTTTGCGGGGGCTGTGCAAACCCAAAAAGGGCTTTTGGAGCAGGCACAGTATGGAACGATTTTCCTTGATTGTGTTGAATATTTGACTAAAGAAGCACAGGAAGCGCTTTTGCATTTATTACAGGAACATGAACTTTGCCGTTTGGGCGGTACGCCGTTTTCCTGTGATGTGCGGGTTGTTGCTTCAACGTGCGTATCCCTGGAACAGCTTGTGCAGGAAGGCAAATTTCTGAAAGAACTCTATGTTCGCTTGAATTTGTACAATCTCTATGTGCCGCCTCTTCGGGAACGGCGTGAAGATATTATTCCTTTGGCTGAACATTTTCTTTCTCAGATTGCAGAACAGGAAAATTCTGCGGCAGGGCAAAATTCAGGACAGGCAGAAAAGCTTGTTAAAAGAATATCTTATCCTGCATTGCAGTTGCTGACCCATTATTATTGGCCGGGCAATATTCCGGAATTGCAAAAATGTATGGAATTAGCGGCGCAAAACTGTTCTGACCAGGTAATCAGGGCAGGCGATTTGCCCCCAAGTTTGCAGACAGCAGAAAGCACAGACACGGAAAATGAATTGTCTTTAGGTGATGCTGTGGCTCGCTTTGAAAAGGAAATGATTGTGGATGCCCTTGTCAAAGCCAGCGGAAATGTGCTCAAAGCCGCAAAAATTCTGAAAAGCAGTTACCGTATTGTTAATTATAAGGTCAAAAAATATAATATTGACCCACGGCATTTTACGGTGCGAAAAGTCTAGAGCGTTTCCATTAATTCTTGCAAATTTTTTCTGCAGGGGAAAAACTTTTGAAAAAGTTTCTT